>RGVT01000505.1 GCA_010027105.1 Planctomycetia bacterium | reverse complement strand
AGAACCCCTTCCATATCTACCGTGTGTCAGAGGAGCGGGTCTCAGTGGTTAAGAGTACCAAGCGCTTCATTGCAGTCGATCGTGCGCTAGCCGAAGAGGTAGAGCAGCTCTTCGGTGATCAGACGTTACGGGAGACGGTAGAGAACCTCATGAGGTCGGCCATCAGTGAGCATCACGTGTATGAGTCCAAGGCTAGTGGTAGTCGGTACTCCGAGCTTCAGGAGATGGCATGAGTGGAGAGACGTTTGTGGCCTTTGCTGTCACCTTAGTCATCCTCATCTTCTTATTGACATACAAGTACTAATCACCTATCATTACTAGTAATGGATACAGTACAGGTTAAGACTGTAATGACGGTGGCCGAGTATATGGAAGATAGACGTAAGGTGATTGATAGGTATGTAGAAGGTGAACATAAGTGGTATGGTGACTTGAGTACATCCATGCCCAGTCTAAGTATGTATGAGGGTAAGCTGCCGTGGTACTTAAACAATGATACATTCCCAAACACTAAAGGAGTTAACTGAAGACGAACTAGCATTGATGTGGTCGGTAATGGATCACCTCTTTGTGAGTCGTTTGGGTTATAGTGTTAAGTATAAATGGCTACAGATGGTCAGACCAGATGTACTCGATGGTATCATCCGTAAGAGTAACTTAAAGGAAGAGTATCACTCGGTAAGAGATAGCCTCATTGGTAAATTAAAAGGGGGTTGGTTCTAGATACGTGGGGGTGTTTCTAGAACGGTGGGGGTGTTTCTAGAGCAGTGGTTGTTCTAGAGAGAGTTACATCTAATAGAGCCAAACGCCTATATAACCCCAGTACGAAAATCCTAGATATACAGTTTGACAAAGTGTGGTTTCTAACCCCATGCTACCAAATTTTTTTTGCAAATTTTTTGTAGAATTTGGCCAACGGTTTTTATAGAGTATTACTTGGAAATCCCCGCTGTATCCCCCATCAATACACTTGTGGCGATCTTTATTAGTTGCTGTTTATTTGTCTGATTCATTCCAGTGGTAGTTAAAAATGCATCTAAGGCCTGTACAATTCTTGGGTCTTTTGTCCCCGGCATCATATTACCTAATAGTGCGGCAAATGCAGATCCAATTTGTTCCACTTGTTGAGGTGTTAGATCT
>RGVT01000504.1 GCA_010027105.1 Planctomycetia bacterium | reverse complement strand
CACCGCCTCCGCCGGCCCCGTTGTCCGACGTGTAGATCACGTAGGTCGTGCCGACGAGGCCGAGCCGCTCGACCGCGTCGAGCACCATCCCCACGCCCGTGTCGAGGTCTTCCGTGATCGCGGCCGTCGTCGTGCGTTTGTCGCCCGCGTTGCCGAACTGCTTTTCATACTTGGAGCGTGTGGCCCGGAGCGCATTTTCCGCGGCGTGGAGCGCGTTCCACGAGAGCTGGAGGAAAAACGGCTTCCCGTCGCGCGTGCACTTCTGCATGAACGCCTCCGCCCTCCCGGCCATGCCGAAGATGTCGACGGGGTTCGGGTCGGTGAACCGGTAGGCCTCCTCGTTGCCCGTGTCGCCGTCGCTCTCGTCGTAGCCGTGCCGTGCCGGCCCGCCTCCGGAAATGTGCCATTTCCCGAAGTGGGCCGTGGCATACCCGGCGGTTTTCAAGACCTCGCCGATCGTCGTCTCGTCGGCCGGGAGCGCCTTGACGAGCGTCGGCTCGAGGAGCCTGTGGCCCTGCTCGGGCGGCGCGGCCTTCGTCCAGTGGAGCGCGGCCGGGCTGCGGCCCGTCTGGATGCTGATCCGCGTCGGCGAGCAGACGGGCGCAGGGGCATACGCGTTGGAAAACCGCATCCCCTGGGATGCAAGTTTCTCGAGGTGCGGTGTGTGAAAGATCTCGCCGCGCGATCCCGGCACGCCGGGCGCCATTTCGACGGAGAGGCCGTTCCAGCCCTGATCGTCGGAGAGCATCAGGATGACGTTCGGACGCGCCGCGGACGGCTGGGCCCCGCTCTCCACGGCCCCTCCCGAGCATGCCACCAGCGTGGAGGCGACCATACGGTCCATGAGGCATCTTGCCCGACGAAGATTCATGTGCATTGAACGGACGACGGCGGGGAAGGTCGCATCCGACCTCCGCGCCGTATTCCGCACCTCGCCGATCCGCGGCTACGGTCCCGCACCCCCGCCCTGCGGCGGCTGCGTGGCGCCCTGCACCGTGAGCACGAGCCGCCGGGGGCCGCCTGAATCGCGGTGCTCGCAGAGGTAGATCCCCTGCCAGGTGCCGAGGCAGAGCCGGCCGGCGGAGATCGGCACCGTCACGCTCGTGCCGATGAGCGCGGCCTTCACGTGGGCCGGCATGTC
>RGVT01000503.1 GCA_010027105.1 Planctomycetia bacterium | reverse complement strand
GCGGCTCGCCGGCCTGCCGGGCATCGCGATGGTGAAGGAGGCCACCGGCTCGATGGACCAGGCCTCGCAGATCCTCGCCGCCACCGACCTCACCGTGCTCTCCGGGGACGACAGCCTCACGCTCCCGCTGCTCGCGATCGGCGGCCGGGGCGTGATCTCGGTCGTGGGCAACATCGTGCCGGCCGACATGAAAGCCTTGTGCGACGCCTTCGATGCGGGCGATCTGGCCGCGGCCCGGGCGCTGCACCGCAGGCTGTTCGGCCTGTGCCGCGACCTGCTCGGCCTGGCGAGCAACCCGATCCCGATCAAGGCGGCACTGGCCATGCTCGGCCGCGACAGCGGCGACGTCCGGCTGCCGCTCGTGGCCCTCGAGCCGGCGGCGGCCGAGCGGCTCCGCGGCGTCCTCCGCGACTACGGGCTCGCTACCCGTGGGTGACGAGGTCGACGTCGAAGACCCGCACGTGCGCCCAGGTGGTGGCCTGCTCGGCCACGAACTGGTTGCGCCGCTCGGCGGTCTGGTAGGCGTCGTGCGCGGCATGCGACTCGAACACGATCTCGAGGGCGACGTCGAAGTCGCGGTCGTTCACCTGCCGGTCGTAGGGGGCGACGGTGCCGACGGCGAACGACACCGTGCCCGGATGGCCGGTGAGGTATTTTTGGCATGCGGCCACGAGAGCCTGCACGGCCGCGGGGGAGCGATCCTTGAGCGAAAAATAAACGGCGTGTGACAGCATCTATCTTCGTACCGTACGACCGGCTTCAGCCTGTCATCAGTCCGGCTTCAGCCCGTCTGCGGGTCGCGGGCTGCCTGGGCGGGGCCGGTGACGTCTGCCGAGGCCGCCTCACCGGGCCGGCGCGGCACGGCCGGCCCGATGATCGCCACCACCTCGCCGTCGTCGAGCATCTCCTGCGTCTCGAGCGCGCCGGCGAGGGAATCGAGCTTGCCGCGGTTGTCGGAGAGGAGCTTCGTGGCGCGGTCGGCGGCCTCGTTGAGCATGCGCGTCACCTCGTCGTCGATGATCCGCGCGGTGTGCTCACTGAACTCGCGCTGCTCGTAGACGTCGCGGCCGAGGAAGGGGTGCTCGTTGGTGACGTGGCAGGCCACCGGGCCCACCTTCTCGCTCATCCCCCAGTGGGCCACCATCC
>RGVT01000502.1 GCA_010027105.1 Planctomycetia bacterium | reverse complement strand
TTTTTTATTTAAAAAAAAAAAAATAAAAAAAACCTTTATTATTACGATATCTGAATCATTGTCATTCTTCATTCATATCGTTTGAAAAAGGAAAATCACAAAATTATAAAAAATCGTATCATCAATAATTCATTATATTTACCAAAAAAAAAAGATAAAAGATGTTGTGGTCTTCCATATATGACAAGAAGAAAGATGAACCAAAATCCATTATTGATAATGATAAAATAGAAGAAAAACAAGAAAAATATCCTTTGATTATCTTTAAAAATGAAGAAATACATATTTTGAAAATAAGACTAAACGATTTCACATCAACCTGTTTTGTTAATTGGGAAAAAAATCGTCCTCCTGATAATATTAGGATTGAAGACATTTCGAATCATTATAAACATAATAATATAGAAATTGTTCCGGGTATTATTTCTTTATGGTGTCCTCAAAAATGGACAATAGACAAAATGATGATGGACCAAGAATTTTTATTACAAAATTCCTTTACTATTTATGATGGAATTCATCGCTTTTATGCTGGATTCCGATATTTGGAATCCTTTTCAAAAAAACAAGAAACTCCAAATATATATGCTATTGTATGCATTTATTTTACAATAAAAGAACAAGATATTATTCAAGATTTTATCAATATTAATAAAAGTATTCCTATTCCAACTTATTACCTTTCTGGAAATCGTTCTATATTAAAAATATGTGAAAAAGTTGCAGATTATTTTTGTCAACACTATTTATCATTTCAATCGGCAAGTAGAAATCCGAATGTATATAATTTTAATAGAGATGGTTTGATTGAATGTTTATCCAACACACGATTTCATGCTTGGGATGAAAAAAAAATCATCGATATTTTATTAGAAATTAATAAGATGGCTAAAACTATCTTGAGATACAAAAAAAAACCAAAAAAATGTGAGGTATTTCAATTTTATTTGTTTGGTCTCGAATGGAATCAAATACGTCAAATGATTGAAACGTCATCGTGTGCATCATAAGTGGTGTTATAAATTTCTGTCATTATAAATAATAATTATAATTTCTTTATTTTATAAAAAGTAAATAAAAAAACATGATACTTTTTTTTTTGGGGGGATATTTATTATATATATATTTATATAATATCATATGATATTA
>RGVT01000501.1 GCA_010027105.1 Planctomycetia bacterium | reverse complement strand
CCCACCGCGAGCGTGCCGCCGCCCGCGCCGCCGAGCTCTCCGAATCCGGCCGCGACATCGGCGAGATGCCAAAGGTCGTGAACCAGGCCCGCAAGGACGCGGCCCGCACGTCGTTCCGGTCGTTCTGCGAGTCCTACATGCCGGCGACGTTCTGTCTGGAGTGGTCCGACGATCACCTCGAGACGATCGCGGCGGTGGAGGCGGCGGTTATCCGCGGCGAGCTGCTGGCGTTTGCCATGGCACGAGGCTCCGGCAAAACGTCGCTCGTGGAGGCGGCGGCATTGTGGGCGTTGCTCTACGGCTACCGCGAGTTCGTCGCCATCATCGGCAGCGACGAGGGGCACGCCTCGACCATGCTGGACAGCATCAAGGTCGAGTGCGAAACGAACGAGCTTCTGCTGGAGGATTTTCCGGAAGCCGTGTTCCCGATTGTAGCTCTTGAGCGGATCCACCAGCGGGCAAAAGGCCAGCTCTACAAGGGCAAGCCGACCCACATCCAGTGGACGGCCAACGAGGTGCAGTTCCCGACGATCCCTGGCTCACCAGCCTCCAGCGGCATCATCCGGGTGGCCGGCATCACCGGCCGCATCCGCGGCATGACAGCAAAGCGGGCGGCGGACGGCCGGAAGGTGCGGCCCTCGCTCGTGCTCATTGACGATCCGCAGACCGACGACCGCAGACCGACGAGTCGGCCCGCAGCCCGTCCCAGGTGGCTGCCCGCGAGGCGGTGCTGAAGGGGGCGATCCTCGGCCTGGCCGGGCCGGGCGTGAAGATCGCCGGCCTGGCGACCGTGACGGTGATTTGCCCGGACGATCTGGCGGATCGGCTCCTCGACCGTGAGCGGCATCCGGCCTGGCAGGGCCGCCGCTTCCGGCTGGTCTACCAGTGGCCGACCGCGACCGCCCTGTGGGATGAGTACGCCGAGCTGCGGCGGCGTGGCCAGCGGGACGGGAACGGCACGACCGCCGCCGACGAGTTCTACGCCAAGAACCGCGAGGCGATGGACGCCGGAGCCAAGGTCGGCTGGCCGGCCCGCAAGCAAGCCGACGAGCTGTCCGCGATTCAACACGCCTGGAACCTCCGCATCGACCGCGGCGAGGCGGCGTTCGCTGCCGAGTTCCAGAACGACCCACTGGAAGACGCCTCCAGAGCC
>RGVT01000051.1 GCA_010027105.1 Planctomycetia bacterium | reverse complement strand
AGCGTGGCCACGAGCGTCTTCCCCTCCCCCGTGATCATCTCGGCGATCGCGCCGGAGTGGAGCACCATGCCGCCGATCAGCTGCACGTCGTAGTGCCGCATCCCCAGGAACCGCTTCCCCCCCTCGCGGCAGACCGCGAAGGCCTCGACCAGGATGTCGTCGAGCGTCTCACCGGCCGCCAGCCGCCGGCGGAATTCGGCCGTCTGGCCGCGGAGCTCGACCTCCGTCAGCGCCTGATACTTCGGCTCGAGCGAGTTGATCGCCTCGATCCTGGGCTCGAGCCGCCTCAAGGAGCGGGCGTTCGACGAGCCGAGAAGGCCGGTCAGGAACCGCTCCAGGCGCGTGCCGGCCCCGGCTGCGGCGTTGGAGACCGTTTCCCAGAGGCGTTCGAGGGTTTCCATGGATCGACCGGATTCTCCCGCCGGAGACGGCCGGGGGTCAAGCGAAGGCGGCCGCCGCGCAGGTCGCGCACCCGGTCGGCCCCGCCGCCGCCGCCGCCGGCCGGGCGAGTCAGCCGCCGAGCAGGTGCTCCTGCAGGCAGTCGGGATCCGCTGGAGCCGGCTCGCCCACCTCCCCCACCGGATGCGTGAACAGGTAGCGCCACACCGGCTCGTAGCGGGCCTTTCCATCCGGACCCTGCGGCGACGCCTTCCCGGGCTGCACGACCGAATGGGCCCGGTTCGCGTCTCCGCCCACGTCCACCGCCGTGATCAGCCTCCGCGAGTTGCCGTAGGGGGGCGACGCGTCGTCGACGTTCACGATCGGGCCGAACGCGTGTAGCCCGAGCAGTTCCCACGAGCGGCAGTAGTGGTCGTTCTTCCAGCCGCCGTCGAGCACGTGCGAAAACCCGAAATACCGTGCCGGCGGAGTCTCCGAGGGGAGCGCCTGCCAGTCCTGGTCCTGGTCGCGCGGCCCGCAGAGCATCACCACGCGGTCCACCCTCACCTCCTGTGCGAACCGGGCCGCCGTGGTGGCGCCGTGCGAGGCTCCGGCGACGATCACCTTGCCCCAGCGCACCTCCGACCCGTCGGAGGAGAGGAACTGCCGCCAGTCGCCCTGCGGGTGCTTCTGGGAGAGCCCGAGGAGCATCGCCCGCACCCGCTCCATCATCGAGTCGGGCGGGGGGATGTCGATCTGGTCGCTCACGTCGCGGCCGGTGGCCGCCTCGAGCCGGACGTCGCCGCGATCCATGCGGTCGCGCGGCTTGAGGATCGCGAACCACTTGTTGGCGTAGTGGGGTTGGACGGCGTGCAAGCCCAGGTCGTTGAGCAGCGTGAACAGTGCGTCGTTGTAGTCCATGAGCCATACGACCAGCCGGCCGCGGGACTTCACCCGCGTGTCGACCGACGCGTGCTCCACGTCGGCGGGCTTGCCGTCCTTCTCGAGCACGAAGTCGGCCTCGGGGTGCGGCTTCACCCGCGGGTCGAGTTCGCTGGCCCGGGCCTGGAGGTGGTAGCGCTGCGGCGTGGGATCCCTGGGCGCGGCGACCACCGAACCGGAAGCGAGCAGGCCCGCGCACGCCAGCGCGGCGAGGCAGGCACGAACGCACACGGTCAGATTCCCTCCAGGCGGCCGGTGGTCTCGGGCAGCGTCGCCTTCACGCCCACCCGGTCGAGGAGGGCGGCGAAGAGATTGTTGAGCGGGGTCTTCGGCTCGTAGCGCCGGTGGTGGCCGGGAGAGAGCGTGCCGCCGCCCCGGCCGGCGAGCAGGATCGGCAGGTCGTTGTGATCGTGGCGGTTGCCGTCGCCGATGCACCCGCCGTAGACGAGCAGGCTGCGGTCGAGGAGGTTCGAGTCGCCCTCGCGGCTCGCCTTCAGCCTGCCCAGGAGGTAGGCCAGCTGCCTGGCGTGGAAGCGGTTGATCCTCGCGATCTTGGCCTGCTTCGCGGGGTCGTTGCCGTGGTGCGACAGGTCGTGGTGCCCCTCGGGGACGTCGATGAACGAGTAGCTCCGCCCACTCCCCTCGTTGGCGAACACGAACGTGGCGATTCGGGTGGAGTCGGTCTGGAAGGCGAACACGAGCAGGTCGGCCAGCAGCCGGAGGTGGTCCTCGTACCTCTCCGGGATGCCGTCGGGCTTCTTCATGGCGGCAGGGCCCGCCGCGGTGGTCCGCTGCGCCCGCTCGATCCGCCGCTCCACCTCCCGCACCGCCGAGAGGTATTCGTCGAGCTTGCGGCGATCGGAGTGGCCGAGGGTGCGCTCGAGGCGGGCGGCGTCCTCGAGGGCGAAGTCGAGGATGCTCCGGCTGAACCGGTCGCGCTTGGCCCGGGCCTGGGCCGATTCGCCCGGCCTGCCGTCCTCGAAGAGCCGCTCGAAGATCAGCTTCGGGTCGTTTTCCTTGGGGAGGGGCTGGGTCTCGCTGCGCCACGAGATCGTCGACGAGTAGGCGCAGCTGTAGCCCGAGTCGCACGTGCCCGACGTCTTGCCGACGTCGGCCCCGATCTCGAGCGACGGAAACCGGGTCGTGCGACCGATCGTGGCGGCGGCGATCTGGTCGACCGTCGTGCCGCAATGGATGTCGAGCCCCTCGGTCTTGCGGGCCTGCACGCCCGAGAGAAACGACGCCATCGCCCGGGCGTGGTCGCCGGGGCCGTCGCCGTTGGAGTTCGCGCATCGCTGCCCCAGGCCGCTCAGAATGCTGAAGTCGCCTCTCAGGCCGGCGAGCGGCTCGAGCGTGGGCGGCAGCTCGTACCCGGCGCCGGTGGCGGCGGGCGTCCAGTCGGCCATGTGGATGCCGTTGGGCACGTAGAGGAACGCCATCCGCACCGGCGCGGCGGCCTTCCGGGCCGGACCGGCGAGTGCCACGGGCTCCATCGCCTCGAGAAGCGGCAGGGCGATCCCGGTGCCCAGGCCCCGCAGCATCGTGCGTCGCGACAGTCTGGGCGTCATTGGATGTCGGCTCCCGACTCGCGCTGGCGGAACGCGGGGCCGCGCACGATCTCGGTGACGATCACCGAGAAGCGGTCGCCCTGGGCGGCCGAGGCCGCGGCGATCCGCTCCACCGCACAGGCATCATAGTATTCGAGGCCCCGCCCCAGCCCGTAGGTGAGCAGCTTCTCGATCAGGCAGCGGCGAAACTCGTCCTTCCGGGCCGAGAGGATCGCCCGGAGTTCCGCCGGCCCCCGGAAGCGGCTGCCGTCGGGGAGCTCCCCCCCCGCATCCACCGCGGCGTCGCCGTCGCGGTCGCGCCAGGCGCCGATGGCGTCGTAGTTCTCGAGGCCGAAGCCGAGCGGGTCCATGAGCCTGTGGCAGGAGGCGCACGCCGGATCGGCGCGGTGCTGCTCCATGCGCTGCCGGAGCGTGCCCGCGAGTTTCGCCCCGTTGCCGTCGAGTTCGGGGACGTTCGGCGGCGGATCGGGCGGGGGCGCGGCGAACAGGTTTTCGAGGATCCACTTCCCCCGCTTCACCGGGCTCGTCCGGGTGGGGTTCGAGGTCACCGTGAGGATGCTCGCCTGCCCGAGCAGCCCGCCCCGCTGCCGGCCGTCGAGCGACACCCGGCGAAACTCGCCGCCCGTCACGCCGGGGATGCCGTAGTGCTTCGCGAGCCGTTCGTCGACGAACGTGTAGTCGGCGTCGAGCAATTCGAGCACGCTGCGATCCTCGCGGACGACGTGGGCGAAGAATTCCTCCGTCTCGCGGCGGAAGGCCTGCCGCAGGCCGGCGTCGAAGCCGGGAAACCGCTTCGGGTCGGGCTTCACGTCGTCGAGGGCCCGCAGCTGGAGCCACTGCCCGGCGAAGTTCCTGACGAGGGCCATCGCCTTCGGGTCGCGCAGCATCCGTTCGGCCTGGGCCGCGAGCTGGTCGGGCGTGTGCACCTCGCCGCGGGCGGCGGCCCGGAAGAGCGCGTCGTCGGGGATGCTGCTCCAGAGGAAATACGACAGCCGGGCGGCCAGTTCGAAGTCGTTGAGGGTGCGGATCCGGCCGGGGGGCGGATCGCCCTCGATCCGGAACAGGAACGACGGGCTCACGAGGAGCGCCGAGAGCGCGAGCTGGGCGGCCCGCTCGACCGACTCGCCGCCGCGCCGGGCCGCGAAGAACACGGCGGCGAGGCCGTCGAGCTCCCCCGCGGTGGCGGGGCGGCGGAAGGCCCGCGAGGCGACCGGCCCGAGGATCGCCTTCATCTGCTCGGCCTGTTCGGTGACGTCGGCCGCGGGATCGATCGGCCTGGCGAAGAACCGCGTGTGCGCGGCGGGGAGCTCTGCAGGCAAGAGACCGATCGGCCCGGCCAGCGTGAGAGCATCGACGGCCAGGTTGCGGTCGCGCTTCTTGGGGTCCTGCTCGTCTTTTTTGTAGAAGTCGTTGAGGAACGCCACGGCGAGCCGGTGCTTGCCCGGTTCGAGCCGCACCTTGAGGTCGTACTCGATCGGCGACCCGCGGCCATTGGGGACGTCGACGGTGCGCCGTGGCTTGCCATCGAGTCCGATCATCATTCGGCATGGATCCGGCCCTGCCTGGTCGCCCCACGCCATGACACGAACCGTATAGTTGCCCTCCCGCTCGATCTCGAAGTCGCGGGTGAAGTGCCCGGTGGAATTGAGCCGACCGCCCTCGATGCGGCGGGTCGGGGCCGCGTCGGCGTCGGTGCTCGCGATCACGGCCCGGGCCACGACGTCGGACGCGTCGATAAAGCGGTCGAGGAGCACCGGGGGCAGGGAGAGCACGTCGCCGATCGTGTCGAAGCCGTAGCCCACGTCGTCGGAGGGAAAATCGTCGGCCGGCCGCACGTCGATGCCGAACAGGTCGCGCACGGTGTTGTTGTATTCCTCGCGGTTCAGCCGGCGCACGGTGACGCGGCCGGGCCGCTCGCCGCGGGAGCAGTCGGGCACGAGGGCATAGTCGGTGATCCAGCGCTCGAGCGTGGCGATCTCGGCGGGGGCCGGCTGGTCGGCGTCGGCCGGGGGCATCGCGCGGCCCTGCAGCTGCCGGAGCACCTTCACCCAGGCCTTGCGTTCGTGCGTCTTGGCCCGCGGTTCGGTGTAGGCGTCGAGCGTGATGCCTCCCCCCGCCTGGTCGCCGGAGTGGCAGTCGAAGCAGTAGCGAGCGAGGATCGGGTGGACGTCGGCGGCGTACGAGGGGAGCGCGGCCCCCTCGGCCGCGGCGCACCATGCGGCCGCGAACGAGACGAGCCCGGCGCTGGTGAAACGCTGCGTCATCCGTGCGTGGACGAGGGCGGGGAGGCGGGCGGTCGCTCGGGTGCACCCTCCGACCACCCGTCGAAGAGTATCAGGGCGGCCCGGACCGGCTCAATAGGCCGTCGTTCCCTCGCCGCCCGCCTTCGTGCCGAGCGCGCCCCAAACGCCGTAGGGGCTGGGGATCGTCGAGGTGTTGGAAACGACGACGCCCAGCGTGCCGGTGTCGATCGAGTCGGCGATGAACGCCACCGAGCCGTCGGCGAACGCCACGTTGACGCCGCCGGGGTGGCCGCTCGTGGGGGGCAGCAGGGTGTAGGTGTTGTCGGCGTTGATCTGTGCGCTGCTGCCGCACGACGGCGAGTTGGGCGGCAGGATCGTGTGAAAGCCCACCCGCTCCGCCTGGCCGTCGGTCCAGAAGTTGCCCCACACCGTTTTCCCGAGCGTGCCGGCCACGTAGTTCCTACCGTCGCCCAGCGGCGGGCACGCGCTGGGCAGCCATGAAGACCCGGCGATCTGCCCGATGGAACCGCCGACCGGCGTCGCACCGACCGCCACGAAGGAACCGGTGGTGGTGATGTCGAGCGACCCGCGCAGCCGCTCGCTGAAGAGGATCGTCTTGCTGAGGCCGTCGGAGCATTCCCGGAACCGCACGCCCGAGTTCGCACGGGTCGGAGGCGACGTCGTGGTGTTGAACCAGGCCCCGACGTTCCACAGTCCGCGGCCCGCCGCCGTGGCGACGTTGGGCGCGGTCGCGGTCACGAAGTTCTGGAACGTCAGCGAGTCGGCCAGGCAGAGGGCGTAGTTGTGGCCTCGCGCGTTGTACTGCGCCGTGTCGTCGGGGCACGAGAGCGTGGCGGGCGCGACGTTCCACGGAGTGAAGCCGCTGTAGGCGTACGGCCCTCCGGCGGCGTTGGCCGCATCGCCGGCCATGATGTCCTCGTACATGATCGTCTCCTCCATGAACGGCAGCAGTTCGACGAAGGCGCTGCGCCGCCCGGCGTTGTTCGAGTATTGCGCGGTCTTGGTGGGGTCGTTGGCGTTGTTGCCACCGCAGCACGTGCCGCCGGTCCGGCTGGGGAGGGCCTTCTTCGTCTCGTGGTGGTTGATCGCGGCCAGCGCGACCTGCTTGATCTTGTTCGTGCAGGCCGTCCGCCGGGCAGATTCGCGGGCGCTCTGCACAGCGGGAAGCAGCAGGCCGACGAGCACACCGATGATCGCGATCACGACCAGGAGCTCGACGAGCGTGAAGCCCGCCCGGACCGCGAGAGTCGGAGAAATCCCCGGATCGGGGCCGAATCGGGTCGTCATCCACCACCCCGTGCAAGCCAGTTCGATCAGGCGGCGGCCGCGGCCCGCGAGACGCCGTCCGAGGCGGGGTTTCCCTCGACCCCGCCGGTCGGTATCATTCTAGACGAAAGTCTTTGGATTCAAAAGCCTGGTCACGGTGGGGGTCCGCAGAGGAAGGAGGGGGAAACGATGGTTCGTGCAGGCTGCGCGACGCCGGCCCGTGTGCCCGGCCGCCGGGGGTTCACCCTCGTGGAACTGCTCGTCGTGATCGCGATCATCGGCGTGCTCGTGGCGCTCTTGCTCCCGGCGGTGCAGTCGGCCCGCGAGTCGGCCCGGCGCAGCACCTGCCAGAACAACCTCAAGCAGATCGGCCTGGCGATCCTCACCCACGAGAACGCGCGGAAGGCCTACCCGGCGGGCTACACCTGGCTCCAGGGGGCGACCGGCACGGCCCTCGGCGACGAGCGGTGTTGGGGCTGGGCGACGTTCATCCTGCCCTGGATGGAGCGGATGGATCTCTACCAGCAGCTCTCGCCGAACACCCGGAGTCTGAACACCCTGTGCGTGTCCGGAGCGGCGCAGGCCGACATCACCGCGCTGCAGACCAAGATCCCCCAATACCGCTGCCCGTCCGACAACTCGCCCGACCTGCGCGACAAGGGCCTGTTCAACCAGCCGACCGACGCCTCGTCGCTCTTCGGCCCGTCGCCGCCGTTCCAGGTCGCCACGTCGAACTACGTGGGCGTCGCCGGCGGCGTCAACGTCTCGGGGTCGTACGCCACGATCACGCCCGGCAACTACGCGGCGCCCTACAAGGACATCGACTGCGGCGGAATCTTCTTCGGCAGGATGGACGCGACCGGGCCCAGCCCCGGCACCGGACCGCTGGGCGTGAAGGTCTCCGACATCGCCGACGGCACGAGCAAGGTGCTGATGGTCGGCGAGCGCGCCTTCAAGGGGATGGCAGCCGCCTGGGCGGGCGCCGGCTGGTCGGGCGACTTCGGGCCGTACGGGACCTGCGCCACGCTCGTGCGGGTCAATTTCAATCAGAACTGGGACACGTACGACCTCTTCGGCACCGACAATCGCGGCAAGGGCCCGGGGAGCGCCCACCCCAACGGCGTCCAGTATCTGTTCGCGGACGGTGCGGTGGCGTTCATCTCCGACGCCGTGAGCAGCAGCACGATGAACCAGCTCCAGAACCGGGCCGATCGGGCGCCGCGTGTGGTGGACGTGTCGCGGTATTGAACGCCAGGCTCCAGGCTTCAGGCTCCAGGCTCCAGGCTCCATGACCCAAGGAGTGACGATGACGGCGGAGGTCGGAGTCCGGTGCGGCGTCGCGGGCGCGGTGCTCGGCATCGTGGTCGCGATCGCGGGCTGCGGCGGCGAGCGTCAACCCGTGGCGGAGGTGACCGGGCGGGTGACGCTCGAGGGGAAGCCCCTCGCAGGCGTGGTCGTGCAGTTCGAGCCCCGGGCGCCCGACGCCAAACAGGCCGTGCCCGCCTCCTACGGCATCACCGACGCCAACGGACGGTACCGGGCGTTCCGCACCGGCAACAAAAAGTTCGGCGCGGTCGTCGGCGTGAGCCAGGTGCGGATCACGGTGCCCGAGGGAAACTCCGCCCGGGTGCATCCGCGGTATTCCGCGGATCGCGCCTTCTGGGCGGAGATCAATCCCGGCAGCAACGTGTTCGACCTCGACCTCGTCCAAGACCCGACCAAGGCCCGGCTGCAGGTGGAGGAACCGCCGGCCAGGTGACGGCAGGCGACGAGCCGGGGGACGCCGATCCGGGCCGGGGGGCCCGTGCGGGGCAGCGGCCGAGTCGGCGCGTGGCGCGGCCGGCGGCAGCCGCTACAGTGGGCGGTCATGACCATCCAGCCGCACGAGGCGGAGGCGGCCCGCAGCCTCTCCGGCACGCTGCTCTTCCTGGGCACCGGGACGAGCGTGGGCGTGCCCGTGGTGGGCTGCTCGTGCGCGACGTGCACGAGCGGCGATCCGCGCGACGACCGGACGCGCACGAGCGTGGCCCTGGGGTTGCCGGAGGGGACCCTCCTCGTCGACACCACGCCCGACCTGCGGCGGCAGTTGCTCCGCGAGCGGATCGGCCGCGTGCACGCGATCCTCTACACGCACGACCACGTCGACCACGTCTACGGGCTCGACGACGTGCGGCCGATCTGCCACCGCTCGGGCGGGCCGGTGCCCGTCTATTGCGAGGAGCGCGTGGAGCGGCGGATCCGCCGGGCGTTCGACTACGCCTTCGAACCGGTGCCGGCGCCCGGCGGTGGCGTGCCGAAGGTCGCCTTCGAGCGGATCGGGACCGCCCCGTTCGACGTTCTCGGGGCCCGCGTGACCCCGCTGCGCCTGCGGCATGGCGTGTTCGACGTGCTCGGCTTCCGGTTCGGCAACCTCGCCTACTGCACCGACACCAACCACATCCCCGACGAGACGTGGCCCCTGCTCGCGGGCCTCGACACGCTGATTCTCGACTGCCTCCGGCCCGAGCGGCATCCCACGCACCTCTCGCTCGACGAGGCGCTCGCCGTGGCCGCCCGCGTGGCCGCCCGCCGCACGCTCTTCGTGCACATGTCGCACGACCTCGGCCACGCCGCGTTCTCGGCCCGGCTGCCAGCCGGCGTGGAACTCGCCTTCGACGGCCTCACGATCCCGCTGACGTGACGGGCCTCGGCCGCAGGCGCAGGGCGTTGGCGATCACGGAGAGCGAGCTCAGGCTCATCGCGGCGGCGGCGAGCATCGGGCTCGTGACGTGGCCGAGCCAGGGATAGAGCGCGCCCGAGGCCACGGGGATCGCGAGCACGTTGTAGAGGAACGCGAGGCAGAGATTCTGCCGCACGTTGCGCATCGTGGCCGCCGCGAGGTCGAGGGCCCGCGGCACCGCGGCCAGGCCGCCGGAGAGGAGCGAGACGTCCGCCGTCTCGAGGGCCACGTCGGCCCCCGTGCCCATGGCGATGCCGACGTCGGCCGCCGCGAGGGCCGGCGCGTCGTTGATGCCGTCGCCGACGAACACGATGCGGCCGTGCGACCGGCCGCCGGGGCCGGCGGCGGCGCGCAGCCGTTCGAGGTGTCGGGCCTTGTCGGCCGGCGCGAGGCCGCCGTGGGCCTCCTCGATGCCGATCGAGCGCGCGAGGTCGGTCGCGGCGGCCTGCGTGTCGCCCGACAACAGCCCCGTCGCGAGACCGCGCGCGTGCAGCGTCGCCATCACCTCCGCGGCCTCCGGACGAGGCGGATCGGCGATCCTGAACGAGCCCGCCGTACGGCCGTCGATGGCCACCGCGACCGACGTGCCGGCGGTGCCCGGGGGTTCGGGCCCGAGGGCCGCGGAACCGGCCACCCCCTCCGCCGCGAGCAGGGCCGGCGTGCCCACGATCACGCGGCTGCCGGCGACGAAACCGGTGAGCCCCCGGCCCACGACGGCCCGCACGTCGCGGGCCGTCGCCGGATCGATCCCCGCCTCGGCCGCGGCCTCCGCGAACGCCCGCGCGAGCGGATGCTCGCTCGCCGCCTCGAGGCTCGCGGCGGCGGCGAGCAGCGGGCGGAAGGGGTCGCGCGCGAGTGCGGTCGCCGCCGCCGTCAGGTCGGCCGTCGACGCGGGGCTTCCGTCGGGCAACGCCACGGCGACGGCCACGATCCGCGGCCGGCCCTGCGTGAGCGTGCCCGTCTTGTCGAACAGGATCGTGCCGGCGGAGGCCAGGTGTTCCATCGCCTCCGCCGACCGCACCAGAATTCCCTCGCGGGCTCCCCGGCCGATGGCCACCGTCATCGAGAGCGGCGTGGCCAGCCCGAGGGCGCACGGGCAGGCGATCACGAGCACGCTCACGGCGGAGAGCAGCCCCAGGGCCAGCCGGGGCTCCGGGCCGAACGCGGCCCAGCCGAGGAACGTGAGGAGGGCCACCGCGAGCACCACCGGCACGAACACGGCCGCGATCCGGTCGGCCAGCTGCTCGATCGGGGCCCGCTTCTCGTGGGCCTCGCGCACGAGCCGGGCGATCCGGGCCACGAGCGAATCGCCCGCCGTCGCCACGGCCTCGATCACGATCGCCCCCGCGCCGTTGATCGCGCCGCCGAGCACGCGGTCGCCCGCGGCCCGCTCGACTGGTAGCGGCTCGCCGGTGAGAAGCGCTTCGTCGCACGTCGTCGCCCCCTCGCGGATCGTGCCGTCGACGGGAATCCGGCCGCCGGGCCGCACGCGGAGCAGGTCGCCCTGGTGCACCGTGGCCAGCGGAACGAGCGTGCCCTCCGGAAACCGCTCGGCCGTCGGCGGCGCGAGGTCCATGAGCGCGCGGATCGCCGTCGTCGTCGCCCGCCGCGCCCGGGTCTCGAGCAGCTGCCCGACGAGCACGAGCACGACGATCGTTCCGGCCGACTCGAAAAACACCTCCACGCTGCCGTCGGCCCGGCGGAACGCCGCCGGGACGAGGCCCGGGGCGACGGTCGCCAGAACGCTCGCGCCCCAGGCGACCATCACGCCGAGGCCGATCAGCGAGAACATCGTGGGCCGCCCGCGGCGAAACCCCGCCAGGCCGCCTGTCAGGATCGGCCAGCCGCCCCAGAACACGATCGGCGTCGCGAGCGCGAGCTGCAGCCAATTGCCCGCGATGCCGGTGAGGCCGAGGCGGTCGAACCAGGCGGCGAGCATGTGTCCGGCAGCCCGTGGGCCGCCATCGGCACCATGGCAACCACGAGGAGGATCACGGCCAACGCCAGGCAGACCGCGAGCCGCATCCCCTCGCCGCTCGGCCGCGATTCCGCCGCGCAGCACGGCGGCACGGCGGGGCCGGCCGCCGTCGAGGCTGGTTCCGGCTCGGGCTGGATCACGTCGAGGTCGAGCACGCGGCAATCCTACGGACCGGGGCTGGAAAGCGCGACCAGGCGGTCGAGTTTCGCGGCAGCGCCGCCGGACTCGATCGCCGCGGCGGCGAGCCGGGCGGCGGCGGCCGGATCCGGGGCCCGTCCCGCCGCCCAGAGCACGGCCGCGGCGTTGAGCACCACGACGTCGCGGCGTGGGCCGTGTTCGCCCCACAGCACCGCCCGGATCGCGGCCGCGCTCTCGGCGGGGCCGGCCACCGTGAGCGCCGCCACGTCGGCGGCCGGCCGCGTGGCGATGCCGAACTCCTCGGGCGTCCACCGGAACCGCAGGGTGCCCGAGGCCGAGACGTCGACGACGTCGGTCGGTCCGAAGAGGCTCACCTCGTCGAACGCTTTTCCAGCATCACCAGCGATCGTGCCCGATACGACGAGCACGCGGGTGGCGCCGAGCGCGAAGGCCGCCTCGGCCACCGGCTCGCGGGCCGTCGGCCGCCCCACGCCGATCACCTGCACCGTGGCGCCGGCGGGATTGCACAGCGGGCCGACGAGGTTGAACACGGTCGGCCGCCCTGCGCGGGCGGATGACCCGGGTGGAGCACGACCTACCGCTCGTCGCCGACACCTGCGGCACCGGCGGAGACGGCTCCGGCACGTTCAACATCTCGACGGCGGCGGCGATCGTGGCCGCGGCCGCGGAGCTGCCGGTCGCCAAGCACGGCAACCGCGCCGTCTCCAGCCGCACCGGCTCCGGCGACGTGCTCGAGGCGCTCGGCGTGCGCATCGACGCTCCGACGGCCGTGTCGGCCGCGTGCCTCCGCGAGATCGGCCTGTGCTTCTGCCTGGCGCCCGTCCACCACCCGGCGCTGGCGACGGTCGGGCCGCTGCGCCGCTCGCTCGGCCGGCCGACCGTGTTCAACCTCGTCGGCCCGCTGTGCAATCCCGCCGGCGCCACGGTGCAGGTGATCGGCGTGGGGCGGCCGACGGCCCGCGAGCCGG
>RGVT01000006.1 GCA_010027105.1 Planctomycetia bacterium | reverse complement strand
GGCCCGCCGCATGGAGCGATTCCTCTCGCAGCCGTTCCTCGTGGCCGAGGTGTTCACCGGCAAGCCGGGCGAGATCACGAGCCTCGCCGACACGATCCGCTCGTTCGAGGAGATCGCCGACGGCACGTGGGATCACCTGCCCGAGCAGGCCTTCATGTACGTCGGCCCGATCGAGCAGGCCGAGGAGCAGGCCAAGAAGATGGCCGCCAAGGCCTGAGTTTCGCCTCCCGAAAGACAACGTCCATGGCTGACCCGAACCAGAGCGGCGTGCGGTGCGTGATCGTCACGCCCGAGCAGACGAGCCTCGACACGCAGGCCCGGTCGGTGACGCTGCCGCTCTTCGACGGCCTGCGGGGCGTGGCCCACGGCCATTCCCCCTTCATCGGCCGCCTCGGCCCGGGCGAGGTGCGGATCGTGGGCGAGCAGGGGGGGCCCGCCGACGCCGTCCGCCGCCTGTTCGTCGACGGCGGCTTCGTGGAGGTGGCCCACGACTCGGTGACGGTGATCACGCAGCGGGCCGTGCCGGCCGAGCAGGTCGATCTCGCAGCCGCCCGGGCTGAATTCGAGAAGGTCTCCGGCACGCGGGCCGTCGGCGACGAGGCGATCGCCGCCAAATTCCGTTCCCAGACTGCCGCGCGGGCCCTTGTGCGGGCGGCGGAGCGACGCGGATAATTCAGGGGTGAAACGCACCCGAATTCCAGCCCTCGCCGCCCTGTCGTGCCTCGTGCTCGTCGGGCCCGCGGGAGCCGCCGAGACGGCCACGGCGTTCATCGGCGGCCGCGTGATCCCGATCGGCCGGCCCGAACTTCCGGCCGGCACGGTGGTGGTGCGCGGCGGCACGATCGCGGCGGTCGGGCCGGTCGAAGCGACGCCGGTGCCGGCCGATGCCGAGCGGATCGACGTCACGGGCATGGTGCTCATGCCCGGCCTCGTCGACACGCACAGCCACGTGGGAGGAGGGCAGGGGGGCGACGGCAGCGGGCCGGTGCAGCCCGACGTGCGGATCCTCGACTCGATCAACGTCCGCGATGCGGGCTTCCGCAAGTGCCTCGCCGGCGGCCTGACCACGCTCAACATCATGCCGGGCTCGGGCCACCTGGCGAGCGGCCAGACCGTCTACGTGAAGCTCCGCCGGGCGGGCACGATCGACGATCTTCTCTACCGGGACGCCGCGGGCCGGCCGCTCGGCGGCCTGAAGATGGCCAACGGCACCAACTCGCAGAAGGACCCGCCGTTTCCCGGCACCCGCGGCAAGTCGGCGGCCCTCGTGCGGCAGAAGTTCGTCAAGGCGCTCGCCTACCGCGACAAGCTTGCCAAGGCCGCGGGCGACCCGGAGAAAATCCCCGATCGCGACCTCGAGCTCGAGGCGCTCGTCGACGTCCTCGAAAAAAGAAAAATCGTCCACCACCACTGCCACCGGGCCGACGACATCATCACGGTGCTCAGGCTCCGCGAGGAGTTCGGCTTCGATGCCGTGCTGCACCACGTGAGCGAGGCCTGGAAGGTGGCCCACGAGATCGCGAAATCGGGCGTGGGCTGCTCCGTGATCGTGCTCGACAGCCCCGGAGGCAAGATCGAGGCGGCCGACTTCTCGCTCGTCACGGGTGCCATGCTCGAACAGGCCGGCGTGCCCACCGCGCTCCACACCGACGACCCCGTCACCGACTCGCGACTCTTCCTGCGCACCGCCGCGCTCGCCGTGCGGGCCGGGATGTCACGCGAGAAGGCTCTCGAGTCGCTCACCCTCGCCGGCGCGAGGATGCTCGGCCTCCAGGACCGTGTCGGTTCGCTCGAGGTCGGCAAAGACGCCGACGTCGTCGTGCTCTCGGGCGACCCATTGAGCGTGCAGACGAAGGTGCTGCGGACCTACGTCGAGGGGCGGTTGGTGTTCGACCGCGACGATCCCCAGGATCGGCTGTTCGCGGTCGGCGGCTTCGGCGCCAGCCGAGACCAGAAGGCGGAGTCGTGCTGCAACGGTCCGACGAAGGTGGGAATGATGCGATGAGCCGACAGCGATCATCCCGACGTCTGCAGGCCATCCCATTGACCGTGTGTCTCCTCGTCGCGGGAGGAGCCACGGCGGCCGAAACGCTCGTCGTCCGGGGCGGTGTCGTGCACACGCTGGCCGGCCCACCGATCGCCGACGGTGTCGTCGTGATCGAGAGCGGGAAGATCCGCGCCGTCGGCCCGGCGGCCACGACGCCGGTGCCGCCGGGCGCACAGCAGCTTCAGGCGGCCGTCGTGACGCCGGGCCTCGTCGACGCCCACAGCGTCGTGGGGCTCTCCGGCTACCTCAACCAGCCGCAGGACCAGGACCAGCTCGACCCCGTCGAGGCGATCCAGCCGGAGCTCCGGGCGCTCGACGCCTACAACCCGCAGGAACGGCTGATCGAGTGGCTGCGCGGCTTCGGCGTCACGACGATCCACACCGGCCACGCTCCGGGCGCCCTCGTCTCGGGCCAGACGATGGTCGTGAAACTCTCGGGCAACACCGTCGAAGAGGCGGTGCTCCGCCCCACGGCGATGGTGGCGGTGACGCTCGGCGACGCCGCCCGCGCCCAGGGCCCCGACGCTGAAAAAAAATCCCCCGGCACCCGCAGCAAGGCCGTGGCGATGCTGAGGAGCGAACTCGTGAAGGCCCAGGAGTACCTCCGCAAGCGATCCCTCGCCGACGAGTCGAAGCGGCCCGACACCGACCTCCGGCTCGAGGCCCTCGCGAAGGTGCTCGCCCGCGAGTGGCCGCTCCTCGTGACGGCCGACCGGGCCCACGACATCGCCTCGGCCCTGCGGCTCGCCGACGAGTTCCAGATCCGGATCGTGCTCGACTCCGCGGCCGAGTCATACCTCCTCGTCGACCGGATCAAGGCGGCCGGCGTGCCCGTCATCGTGCACCCCACGATGCGTCGGGCCGGAGGCGGCGGCGAAACGGAGAACATCAGCTTCGAGACCGCGGCCACGCTCGACAAGGCCGGGATCCCGATCGCCCTCCAGAGCGGCTACGAGTCGTACGTGCCCAAGACCCGCGTCGTGCTCTTCGAGGCCGGCCTCGCCGCGGCCCACGGCCTCTCGTTCGCCGACGCCCTGGCGGCGATCACGATCGACGCCGCCCGGATCGTGGGCGTGGCCGACCGGGTGGGCTCGCTCGAAGTCGGCAAGGACGGCGACGCGGCCCTCTTCGACGGCGACCCCTTCGAATACACGACGCACTGCACGGGCGTCGTGATCGACGGCCGGGTGATGAACACCGACCCGCGGTAAGCCAGGCTTGTGCCACGCCTCTGTATGCCCAACCCGGCTCGGGGTTACCCCGTACCGTCTCGCCGGACGTTCGGATTGACTGGCGCGCGCCGGCTCGAGACTGCCCGACCCTCTCGCTTGACGTTCGCCTCGGCCCTCCCGGCCTCGGCTCTCTGCGTGTCCGCTTCGCTTTCGCCATCCATGGCTGCGCTCGCTCCCACAGCCCACCGTCTTCACGAAACCCCTCGCCATCGTGGCCCCGGGTTTCTTGGCGAACCTCCGTTCGCTCTCGAGAGCCGGGCCTCCAGCCCGGCAGTCCCACGTTTGAGGAGGCTTCGGGCTACCCGTGTCCCCCGAGCCGGCTTTAGCGACCAGCGAAGCCATGGATGGCGCAGCGCCAGTCGCTAGGAGTGAGCGCAGCCCGGAGGGCGCAGTGAACGTCCGGCGAGGGGGATCGGGTGGCCCGAAGCCGGCGCAGCACGATACACGCGCAGGTCAGATCTGGTAGTCCGACTCGAGCAGGGGGGCTTCGCCGCGCATGCGGAGTTTCGGCTTCTCGAGCACGACCGTCGTGTGCGGGTCGATCGAGCGGGTGAGCCACACGTTGGAGCCGATCACGGAGTCGTGGCCGATACGGGTCGCGCCGCCGAGGACCGTGGCGTTGGCGTAGATCACCACGCGGTCCTCGATCGTCGGGTGCCGCTTCATGCCGCGGACAAGGTTGCCGTCGCCATCGGTCTGGAACGAGATCGCGCCGAGGGTGACGCCCTGATAGAGCTTCACGCGGCTGCCGATCTCGCACGTCTCCCCGATCACCACGCCCGTGCCGTGGTCGATGAAGAAGTGGTCGCCGATCGTGGCGCCGGGGTGGATGTCGATGCCGGTGCGGGCATGGGCCCATTCCGCCATCATCCGGGGGATGAGCGGCACCTCGAGCAGATGCAGGAGGTGGGCCAGACGGTGGATCGTGACGGCCTCCAGGCCGGGGTAGCAGAAGATCACCTCGTCGAGCGTGCGCACGGCCGGGTCGCCGTCGTAGGCGGCCTGGACGTCGGTGGCGAGGATCCTGCGGACATCCGGGATCCGCTCCAGGAACTCGATCGCCTTGGCCTGCCCCAGGGCCTCGAAGTCGGACTCCTCGGTGCAATCCTGGAGCGCGTCCGGCAGGGTGGCGGTCCCGACGCCCTGTACAGCCGCCACCTGCTGCGCGGCGACGCTGTGCCGCAGGGCGCGGCCGATCTGCGTCGTCAGCTTGTCGTGCAGGCCGTCGACGAGGTCGCCCACGTGGTAGGTGACGTTGCCGAGGTGGAGGTTTTCCCGCCGCCGATAACCCGGGTAGAGGATCTCCTTGAGGTCCTCGCACACCGCGATGATCGACTCGTAGTTCGGGAGCGGGCAGTGGCCGAGATAGTGGATCGTGGGGACCGCCTGGTAGGTCGCCACGATCCGCCGCGTGAGCTCGGGCAACTGCTCCTTGAGGCGGACGTCTGTGGACATGGATGGATCGTAAGACCGGGCCCCGGAGCCGGCAACATCCGCCGCGTCGTCGCACACGGCGTGTTCCCGAGACGACCCCCCGGTACGGTCGGCCCGCGGACGACCGAAAATTGAGCGTGTCCCGCGTCGCGGGCCGCCCTCGAGCCCGCCGCGGGGGTCTCGGAAGGCTCGGCAGACCCTGCCGGCGCAATCGCCGGCGTTGCCCTTTCAGGAGCGCGCCGGCTCGGGGCTGCCCATCCCGTGTGGGACAGGCTTCAGCCTGTCACTGCCTCGAGGAGCGCGCCGGCTCGGGGCTGCCCATCCCCTCGAGCGGGCTGTGGGAGCGAGCGCAGCCATGGATGGCGAAAGCGAAGCGGACACGCAGAGAGCCGAAGCCGGCGAATGTCAAGCGAGAGGGCGTGGGCAGTCACGAGCCGGCGCGCGTTCAACAGGGCACGACAGGCTGAAGCCTGTCCTACGTGTCGCCGCAGGCGGCGGCGGCGGCTGCGAGCGCGAGGCCGCCGTCGTAGAGGGCGCGGCCGACGATGCACCCGGTGGCCCCGACTCCCGCGACCTCCGCGAGATCGGAGGCACACGAGATGCCCCCGGAGGCGACGACGGGCAGTTTCACGGCGGCGATCATCTCCGCGAGCGCCGGCAGGTTCGGCCCCCCGAGCGTGCCGTCGGTGGCGATGTCGGTGTAGACGACCGCCGCGAGGGGCAGGCCCTCGTGCCGCCGGGCGACGTCGATCGCCGTGAGGCTGCTCGTCTCGACCCAGCCGCGCACGGCCACCAGGCCGTCGCGGGCGTCGAGGCCGAGAACGATCCTGCCCGGCAGTGCGGCGGCCATCTCCGCGAGGAGCTGCGGCTGCTCGATCGCGACGCTGCCCACGACGATCCGGGCCACGCCGGCCGCGGCGTAGCGGCGTGCCGTCTCCAGCGTGCGGATGCCGCCGCCGACCTGGCAGGGCACGCCGGCCGCCTGGACGATGCGCCCGACGAGCCCGGCCTGCACGGGCTCGCCCGCCCTGGCGCCGTCGAGGTCGACGAGGTGCAGCCGGCGCGCGCCGCCCGCGACGAACTGCCGGGCCGTCGCGACGGGATCGTCGCCGAACACGGTTTCTCTGCCGTAGTCGCCCTGATGCAGCCGCACGCACCTACCGCCCCGCAGATCGATCGCTGGCCAGAGTTCCATCGCCACGCTCCGGGGTCGCCTCAGGCCAGAAACGAGCCGAGCAGCCGCAGGCCCGCCGCCTGGCTCTTCTCGGGGTGAAACTGCGTCGCGAACAGCCGTCCCCGCCGCACGGCCGAGCAGAACGGGCCGCCGTATTCGGTCGTGGCGGCGACCACGTCCGGATCGGTCGGACGGGCATGGTACGCGTGCACGAAGTAGAAGTGGTCTTGATCCGTGATCCGCAGCCGCGCGCCGTCAACGCCGCTCCACGAGACCGTGTTCCAGCCCATGTGGGGAACCTTGAAACCGGCCGGTAGGTCGAAGCGGACGACGTCGCCCTCGAGCACCCCGAGGCCGGCGTGCCGCCCCCCCTCGAGCCCGGTTTCGAACAGCAGTTGCAGCCCCATGCAGATGCCGAAGAACGGGCGGTCGGCCCGCAGGTGAGCGATGATCGGCTCCTCGAGCCCGCGTGCACGCAGTTCACGCATCGCGTCGCCGAACGCGCCGACGCCCGGCAGGATGATGCGGCCGGCCTCGGCGACGCGGTTCGGGTCGGCGGTGATCTCCGCGGTGTGGCCGAGCCGTTCGCAGGCCTTCTGCACGCTGCGGAGGTTGCCGCTACCGTAGTCGACGATCGCCACCATGCCGCGAGTGTAGCGGCCGCCCGTTCAGCCGCCACCGCCGGCCGCAGCGGCCGGGTGGGCGGCCGACGCGGCGTCGTCGGCGGCGCGTTCGGGATAGACGACGATCTCGATCCGCCGGTTCCGGGCCCGGCCGGCCGCCGTCGCATTCGACACGACGGGATGGTTCGGCCCGTGCGCGACGAGAAACAACTGCCCCTGCCGGAGCGACGTGCGGCTGGTGAGGAAATCGAACACGGCGGTGGCCCGGGCGACGCTGAGCTGATGCTGCGACCCCCAGGCGGCATGCTTGAGAGGCTCGGTGTCCGTGTGCCCTTCGATGCCGAGGAAGTGGCCCGGGTAGACCCGCTCCACCTCGTCGGCCACCTGCGTCAGGAGGGCGGATCCGGCGGGCAGCAGGTTCGCGGTGCCGGGCTCGAAGAGCCTGTCGGCCGACACCTCGATCCGGGCAACCCCGCCGTCGAGCCGCTTCTCGATCCCGGGCAGCGACACGCCGGCGAGCGCCGCCTGCATCGCCGCGGGAGCCATCGTCCCGGGCGGGGCCGACGGCATGGCGGTGCCGGGCGGCCCGGCCGCTCGGGTCTGCGCGAGCTGTGCCGAGGTGCTCGCCAACTGTTCGCGGAGCGCCGCGATCTCATCCTGCATGACCTGCGTCTCCTGGCGGCTGCGGACGAGGCCGGCCTCGAGCTGACGAGGGTCGGCGTCGGCGTAGGAGGGCGGCGGAGGCACCGTGGGTGCGAACGCGGTCGTGCCGGGCGGCTGCGTGACGCTCGGCGGCGCGGTCGACGGCGCCGAGCGAAATGGATGGTTCGTGCAGCCGACGGCGCACACGACGACCACGAAACGGGGCAGGCTCGCGGTGGTGAGACGTGGTCCGTGCGCCATGCATCCGGCTCCGATCCGCGGGGGCGGGGATGATAGGGAACACGCGCGGCTCCGGCAAGGCCGCAGCGGGCCCTGATTCACGCCCCGGCACGCAGGCCCCGCCACGCGAGCAGCGTGACGGCCGTCAGCACCACGACGGCCGCCACCACGGCCGCCAGTTGGCCGGGCCGCGCGAAGTGCTCGGCCGAGATCACCCAGGCGGGCCGCCACGCCACGACGACCAGCGCGGTCGCGAGACACAGGCTCGGGCCGAAGGGCAGCTCGTTCTCCCGATGGCGGACGAACTGCCCGACTCCGTGGGCCAGGCCGATGAACGCCGCCGCGAAGAAGGCGAGCACGCATGCCTGCCAGCCGAGCCAGGCTCCGGCCAGCGCCATCAACGTGACGTCGCCGAGCCCCATCGCCTCGCGGCCGAGGGCCCACGAGGCCCCGGCACGGGTCGCCCACACAAGGCCTCCCGACACACCGGCGCCCATGAGCGCGGTGACGAGCGCGTCGAAGCGCATGGTCCCGCACCACCACGCCGCCGCGATCGCCACCTGGCCGAGCCCGAGGATCACGAATCGACCGACGGGCCGACCGACGGGCCCCTCGGGGCCGGGGTCGGTGCACACCACCCACCACCCGGCGAACAGGGCGACCGCGAGGACGAGCCCGCCGGCGTGGGGTGCCGCCGCGAACGGGCCGGAGGCTCCCGCGTGCAACCCGCCATGCCAGGCGAGCCCGTCGAGCCGCAGCAGCGGCGCCGCGAACGACCTGGGGATTTCCACCGCGATCGGCAGCAGCAGGCCCGGCCACGCCCACGAGGCACACAGGCCGAGAATCGTGCCCGGCGTCGTGATCCAGTCGGGGATGACCCTCTGGCGCAGGTCGATCCAGGCGGCTGCCGCCAGGAGCCAGAAGAGCACGGCGTGCGCGAGACAGCGGGCCGCGAGATCCCGCGGGTCCGCCACGACGTCCGCCGAAACACCCGCTGGCAACTGACCACCCAGGCGGACCTCCCACCACCACAGGAGGCAGGCCACGCACGCCGACGCCGTCGCGACCCCGGCGGCGGCCCGGCGCGACACCCGCCCGTCGTCCGTCGCCCGAAACCAGCCGTCGACGGCCCGGGCGAGCAGGTGCCCGAGCAGCCATCCCCCGACGCATGCGGCGACGCCGCCCGCCGGCGACGCGCCCCACGGCACGAGATCACCGGTCATCGGGAGGGCCCTCCGGCGTCGGCCCGCCCGGCGGATGTCGCCAGCCAGTCGGCGATTCCGAGCGCCACCGCCTGCGGCGCGAGGGACGTCGTGTCGACCGCCAGATCGGCGCACGCACGGTAGAGCGGCTCGCGATCCCGGACCGCCTCCTCGACCTCCGCCAGGACATCGCAGCCGAGCAGCGCCGGCCGACGCCCGTGTGACTCGGGGTCGGCCGAAATGCGCTCCTTGAGCGTCTCGACGGACGCCGTCAGCCAGACCACGGGCCGCGCCCGGGCGCGGAGCAGCCGGCGGTTGGCCTCGCGCAGGACGACACCCCCTCCCGTGGCCAGCACCCCGGTGCGGGCGGCGACGAGCCCCGCGAGAACCTCCTCCTCCGCGTCGCGGAACGCCGGCTCCCCCCGTTGCCGTACCAGTTCCACGATCGAGCATCCGACCCGCTCCTCGAGCACGGCGTCGGCGTCAACCCATGCAGCGCCGAGCCGTTCGGCGACGAGCCGGGCCACGGTCGACTTGCCGGTGCCGCGATACCCGATGAGCGTCAGGATCGGCATGGGCGGCCTACACGGGCTGTTTCGCGGATGCGGTCGCCCGCTTCAAGGCCTCGCGCATCACCTGCAGGGGAGGCTCGCGATCGTGCCAGATGCGAAATTGGATGGCGGCCTGCCGCACGAACATGTCGACGCCCGTGACGATTCTGCAGCCCACGGCCCGCCCTTCCTTCACCAGGAGCGTGTTCTCCGGATTGTACACGGTGTCGAACACCACCATGTAGGGGCGGAGGTGATCCCTGTCGAACGGCGTCTCGTCGACGTTCGGATGCATGCCGATCGGCGTGGCGTTGACCAGGCAGTCGTAGGGCAGCCGGTACCGGGCCGCCCAGTCGACGGCCTTGCAGCCCACCTCCGCGGCGACCTTCCGCGAACGGGCCGCGGTCCGCGACGCGATGGTCACGTCGACACCGTGGCGGCGCAGGCCGAAGGCCACGGCACGTGCGGCCCCCCCCGCACCGAGCACGAGCGCCGTCCTCACGCCGAGCCCCTCACGGGCCGAGTCCTGCTCGCGGATCACGGCCTCGAGGCTCTCGACCGCCGCGGTGGCGTCGCTGTTGGACGCACGAATGCCCGCCGGGGCGAACGTCAGCGTGTTCGCGGCCCCGATCGCCGTCACGAGCTCGTCCTGGGCCGCGGCGCTGGCCAGCACCGCCTCCTTGTGCGGGATCGTGACGCTGAGGCCGGCCAGCGGCCAGCGACCGGCGTGGGAGAGGAATTCGCCGATCTGCTCCGCAGGGACGCGAAACGGCAGGTAGACCGCGTCGATCCCCTCCGCCGCCAGGGCGGCGTTGTGCACCGCGGGGCTGAGGCTGTGGGCCACCGGGTCGGCCACGACGCCGTAGATGGCGGTTTTCGCGGTGATCGAGTCGTAGCGGTAGACGTCGCGCATCTGCCGCCATCCGATCTGCCCCGGGGCGAGGACGCGGTCGTCGTGGAACGTGGCATACGTGAAGGGAGCCCCGACCCGACCCGAAAGCACGCGGGTGGGCACGCCGATGTCTCCCATGCAGATCCCCACGGTGGGGAGCTTGCCGGCCCGCACGAGGTCGAGCATCCGTAGGCTGTCGATCGGATGGTTCGCCATGGTGGCGATCTTGACGACGTCGGCGTCCATGGCCGCGAGCCGCTTGTGGAGCGCGGCCAGGTCGGAAGGGGTCTTGTGGAAGTCGTGGTGGCTGATGATCCGCTTCGCGCGGCCGTAGCGGCGCACTTGCGACGCCACGTCGTCCTCGAGGTCGACGTAGTCGGCCCCCTCGACGATCGCGGTGCGGAGGATCGAGAGTCTCTCCTCCTCGGACTTCTCCCAGCGGCCTCCGTCGACGGCCCGGCGGCAGGTGACGATCACCGGGCAGGGTCGGTCCTGCAGGAGCCGCTTCACCTGGACGCTGCCCTGGATGGAGTCGAGGCGAAGCTCCACCAGCCCGATGCCCTGCTCCGCCAGGTGCCTGTGCTCCGCGATGACGTGCCGGTGACGTCCGCGGCCGATGCTCACGCAGATCATCGTCGTTCTCCAGGAGTGTGCATCGGGGGGAAAGTGCCTCGGCCAGGGAGGACCGATCGGGGTGCTCCGGGTCAGGTGCGGCGAAACTGGCGGTCGAGTTCCTGCCGCGACAGCGTCAACGACGTCGGCCGGCCGTGGGGACAGTGGTGCGAGTCGCGCACACGCCGCCGGTCGCGAACCAGCGCGTCGACCTCCGCCTGCGACAACGGGTCGCCGGCCTTGATCGCCGCCTTGCAGGCGAGTCCGTGGAGGATCTCGTCGACGAGCATGCCGGCCGACGTGGCCGCAGCGGCCAGCCGGCCGAGCACCTCGCGCACGAGCGTCGCGGCCGGCACGTCGCCGGCGAGGGCCGGCTTCGAGGTGACGATCACCGTGCCGCCCCCGAACGGCTCGACCGCCATGCCCGCCCTGGCCAGGGCGGCCGCGTGCTCCCCCACCAGCTCGAGCTCGCCCGGCGTCAGGTCGACCGTCTCCGGAACGAGCAGCCGCTGCACCTCGAGCGCTCCGGACGCCACCGACTCCCGCAGGCGTTCGTAGAGCACGCGCTCGTGCAGCGCGTGCTGATCGATCACCTCGATGCCGTCCGGACTCTCGACGACGAGGTAGCGGTCGTGCATCTGCACCGCCGTCTCCGCGCCGGCGGCCGCTGCAGCCGCGGCCTCCTCGTCCCAGGGGGCTCGCGCGGGTTCGATTCCGGGGGACGGCGATCGCGCCACGCGGTCGGCGACGGGCGCATGCAGCGGAAACGGAGCGAACGCCGACAGCGCGCCCCGCGCGGCGGCCGGCGCGGTTCCCCAGCCGGCCGCCGGCGCCGCGGGGGGCGGATCGAGACGGGCCGAGAGGTCGGTGGCCAGGAACGTCGACCGCAGCGTCGAGAGGACCAGGCGGTAGATCCGGGACGGATCCCTGAACCGCACCTCCATCTTGGCGGGATGCACGTTGACGTCGACCGCCTCCGGGGGAAGCGAGAGCCTGAGGAATACGATCGGCTGGCGGCCGGAGAGCAGGAGCCCCCGGTACGCCTCCTGCACCGCGTGCAGCACGGACCGGTCGCGAAACGGCCTGCCCGCCACGAACAGGTGCTGGAACCGTCCGCTCGCCATGTCGTCGTCGGGACGCCCCACGAAGCCGGCGAAGGCCACGTCGCCGTCGCGGCCTTCGACCTCGACAAGACGGTCGGCGAACGCCTCGCCGAACAGCCCGCCGATCCGCGTGCGCCACGAGTCCGTGGCGGGCAGGTCGTGTACGCGGCGGCCGTTGTGCTCGAGCGCCAGGGCCACGCCGGCATGCGCTAGCGCCGTGCGCACGAACGCCTCGGCCGCGTGCGACCACTCGGTGGCCGCCGCCCGGAGGAACGCCCGCCGGGCTGGTACCTTCGCGAACAGCTGGTGCACCTCCACGATGGTACCCACGGGGCCGCCGCACGGCGTCACGGCACCCCGGCTGCCGTTGTCGACCTCGAGCGCGGCGCCGGCGCCGGCTCCGGCGGTTCGGGAGCGGATCACGAGCCGAGCGACCTCCCCCACGGAGGCCAGGGCCTCCCCGCGGAAGCCCAGCGTCTCGATCCGCTCGAGATCCTCGGCGACGCGGAGCTTGCTCGTGGCATGGGGCGCGACCGCGAGGGGCAGGTCGTCGGCCTCGATTCCACACCCGTCGTCGACGACGCGCACGAGGCCGATGCCCCCCTGCTCGAGCGCCACGTCGATCCGCGCCGGCCGCGCGTCGAGCGCGTTCTCGAGGAGTTCCTTGACGACGCTGGCGGGCCGTTCCACCACCTCGCCGGCGGCGATCCGGTTGACGACCGACACCGGCAGCGTCTGGATCCTCGCCATCTCCCGCGCCCCCGAGCGAGGCCCCCTCACGACAGCTGAAATTCCTTGATCTTCCGGTACAGCGTCCGCTCGCCGATCCCCAGCATCTCGGCCGCCTGCTCGCGGTTGCCGCCGGTGAGCTTCAGCGTCTCCCCGATGAACAGCCGCTCGATCTCCTCGAGCGGCCGCCCCACGAGCCCGACGAGGCTGCCGGGCTGCTCCGGTGCCGCTCCGGCGGCGGCCGGCTCGATCTCGACCGGCAGGTCGTCGACGTCGAGCATCTCGTCGCAGTCGACGACGACCATGCTCTCGATGACGTTCCGCAGTTGTCGCACGTTGCCGGGCCAGGCGTACGCCCCGAGCCTCATCCGGGCCGCGGGCGACATCCCCTTGATCGTCTTGGCGTGCCGCCTGGCGAACTGCCGCACGAAGTGCTCGATCAGGAGCGGGATGTCGGCGGACCGCTCGCGGAGCGGGGGAATCGCGATCGTCACGACCTTGAGCCGGTGGTAGAGGTCGCTGCGGAAGCCGCCGGCCGCGATCGCCTCCTCGAGGTTGCGGTTGGTGGCCGAGAGAAGCCGCACGTTCACCTGCACCGTCGCGTTCGACCCGACCCGCGTGATCTGCCCCGACTCCAGCACGCGCAGCAGCTTGATCTGGGTCGCCGGGGGCATGTCGCCCACCTCGTCGAGGAACAGGGTGCCGCCGTTGGCGTACTCGAACTTGCCGACCCGGTCGCTCGACGCGTCGGTGAAGGCCCCCTTCACGTGCCCGAAGAGTTCGCTCTCGAGGATGTTCTCCGACAACGCCCCGCAATTCAGGGCCACGAAGGGCTTGCTCTTCCGGGAGCTGTTCTGGTGGATCGCCTGGGCCACGAGTTCCTTGCCGGTGCCCGTCTCGCCCTGGATGAGCACGGTGGCGTCGGTGGGGGCGATCCGCTTGAGGCGGTCGATGAGGGCGAGCATCTGCGGGCTCGACCCGACCACCCCCTCGAACCCGAACTTCTCGTCGAGGCGGCGATTGAGCTCGACGTTCTGTCGCTTGAGCCGCGCCCCCTCCGAGGCCTTCTCGACGGCCGCCCGCAGTTGGCCGAGATCGAGCGGCTTCTGCAGGTAGGTGAAGGCCCCCTGCTGCATCGCGGCCACCGCGGAGGGAACGGTGCCGTGGCCGGTGACGACGATCACCTCCGTCTCGGGCGCGGCCCGCCTGGCCCGCTCGAGGATCTGCAGCCCGCCGACGTCGTTCATCATCAGGTCGGTGACCACGACGTCGAAGGCCTCCTGCTCGATCTTCCGCGCCCCCTCGCTGCCGCTCCCCGCCACCACGCACTGGTAGCCCATGCGGCCGAGCCCCTCGCCGACGGTCCGGGCGTGGAGGATGTCGTTGTCGACGACGAGCACGCGCACGAGGCCCGGGGGACCGGCTGGTTCGCCGACGCCGGCCGGCCGGGAGGGTTCGCGGGGGAGGACCATGCAGGGATCGTACGAAGCGTCGGCGGTGCCCGTCCAGTTCCGCGGCGGCTACCGCGTCGCCGACCCGACGGTCGGCAGCCGGGGCGGCGCCGGGAGCCAGATCGTGACCTTCGTGCCGCGGCCGGGTGCGCTCTCCACGTCGATCGTCCCACCGTGCGCCTCGACGATCTTCCGCGCCGTCGGCAGCCCCAGGCCCGAGCCTCCCTGCTTCGTCGTGTAGAAGGCCCGGAAGACCTTCGCCAGCGTCTCTTCGTCCATCCCGGGGCCGGTGTCGATCAGCTCCAGGATCACGCCCAGCCCCCGGGGACGTGTCCTCACCACGAGCTGCCCGCCCCCCTCCATCGCCTGCACGGCGTTGATGAGGAGGTTGAGCACCGCCGAGCGGAAGGTCTCCCGGTCGAGCCGCACGTTCGGCAGTTCCGGATCGAGATACCGCACCACCTCCACCCCGGCTTCGCGCGCCTGCGGGGCGAAGAAGTCGAGCAGCTGCTCGACCTCGGCGTTGAGGCTGCCGGGCTCGAGCGTGAGCTGCTCCTGCCGGGCGAAGTCGAGGAAGTCGCCGAGCAGCTTCTGCAGCCTGTCGCACTCGTGCCGCACGAGCTCGATCTTGGCCTTGGCCCGCCGGTCGCGCTGTTTCGTGGGGGAGGAGGTGTCGGTGTTCTCGAAGTCCTCCGCGAGCAGCTCCATGGTGAGCCGGATCGTGGAGAGCGGGTTGCGAATCTCGTGGGCGAGGGCCCCCACGAGCGCCGCGAACTCCCCGTATGTCTCCGCCCGCGAGCGGGCCGATTCGTCATCCGACGACATGGCCGACCGAGCCTGGGTGATCCTGGACCCGCCCGGACCCGTGCGTTCCGGGACGCCGCACCGCGGCCTACGACGGCCCGGCGCCCCCCTGTTCCGCGAGCTCGCGCATCGCCACCTTGCGGCTGAGCTTGACACGATCCTGGTCGTCGACCGCGATCACCTTGACCCGCATCACGTCGCCCACGCGACAGACGTCGCCCACGCTCGAGACGTACTCGTCGGAGAGTTCGCTGATGTGACACAGCCCGTCCTTGCCCGGCACGAGCTCCACGAACGCGCCGAAGTCCTTGATGCTCGTGACCCGGCCCTCGTAGATGCGACCCACCTGGATCGAGGCGGTGAGCGCCTCGACCTTCGCCATCGCGGCCATCGCCCCCTCGGCGTCGTGGCTGGCGACCGTCACGGTGCCGTCGTCCTCCACCTCGATGCTGGCGCCGGTCGATTCCTGGATCGCGCGGATCGTCTTGCCCCCGGGCCCGATCAGGAGGCCGATCTTCTCGGGATTGATCTGCGTCCGCAGGAGCCGTGGCGCCCAGTTCGAGATCTCGGCCCGTGGCCGACGGATCGCCGACAGCATCGTGCGCAGGATTTCGAGCCGGGCCTCGCGCGACTGCCGCAGGGTGGCCTCGATGATCGGCGGCGAGATGCCGTCGATCTTGAGGTCGAGCTGGATGCCCGTGATGCCGTTCTGGGAGCCCGCGATCTTGAAGTCCATGTCGCCGTAATGGTCCTCGTCGCCGATGATGTCGGTGAGGAGCACCCACTGGCTCTCCGACTGCTTCACGAGCCCGACGGAAATACCCGCCACGGGGTTCGTGATCGGTACTCCCGCCGCCATCAGGCCGAGCGTGGCTCCACAGACGCTCGCCATCGAGCTCGAGCCGTTCGACTCGAGGATGTCGGAGATCACGCGGATCGTGTAGGGGAACCGGTCGGGCTCCGGGAGCACGGGCTTGACGCTCCGCTCCGCGAGCGCGCCGTGGCCGATCTCGCGGCGGCCGGGGCCGCGGATCGGCCTGACTTCGCCCACCGAGAACGAGGGGAAGTAGTAATCGAGCATGAACTTCTTCGAGTACTCGTCGATCAGGCCGTCGACCCGCTGCTCGTCCTTGCCGGTACCGAGCGTGACGGTCACGAGGGCCTGCGTCTCACCCCGCTGGAAGAGGGCGGAGCCGTGCACGCGGGGCAGGAGGTCGACGTCGCAGTGGATCGACCGCAGCGACTTGGAGTCGCGGCCGTCGGGCCGCTTGCCCTCCAGGATCAGCTCGCGAACGGCCCGCTCCTCGAGGCCGTGCCAGACGTGCGAAAAGTCGGCCTCGCTCACGCCGCCCGCGTCCCCCGGCCGGCCCGGGGCGGGCTCCGAGGGCACGACCGCGGCCTTCGCCCGCTCGCGCAGCGCCTTCACGGCCTGGCCGCGATCCTGCTTGCCGGCGATCGCCTTGGCCGCCTTGAGCTCGCCGAGAAAGTCGGCCGTGAGCCGGTCGCGGAGATGCGTGTAGTCGGCGAGCACATACTGCTTCTTCGGCTTGCCGGCCTTCTGCACGAGCTCGTGCTGCATGGCGCAGATCTCGCGGACGTGGCGATGCGCCTCGGCGATCGCCTCGAGCATCCGGTCCTCGGGCATCTCGCGGGCGAAGCCCTCGATCATGAGCACCGCCGTCTCGCTCCCGGAGATCACGAGGTCGAGGTCGCTCTCCTCGAGCTGGTCCTGCGTGGGGAAGGGCACGAACCGCCCGTCGATCTGCCCCAGCCGGACGCTGCCGAGCGGCCCGCGGAAGGGAAGCTCCGAGACGCACAGCGCCGCGGAGGCGCCGTTCATGGCCAGCACGTCGGCGTCGTTCTGCTTGTCGCTGGAGAGCACCGAGGCCTGGATCTGCACCTCGTCGTAGAAGCCGTCGGGAAAGAGCGGTCGGATCGGCCTGTCCATGAGGCGGCTGGTGAGCGTCTCCTTCATCGTCGGCCGGCCCTCGCGCTTGAGGAACCCGCCGGGAAACTTGCCCGCTGCGGCCGTCCGCTCGCGGTAGTCGCACGTGAGCGGGAAAAAGTCGATGCCGGGCCGCGGGGCGCCGGTGGCGGCCGCCACGAGCACCGTCGTGTCGCCGTAGCTCACGATCACGCTGCCGGCCGCCTGCTTGGCGAGGAGGCCCGTTTCCATGGCGAGCACCTGGTCGCCGATCCTCCGCTCAACCCGTACCTTCATCTCTGTCTCTTCCTTCCTTCTTGCCCGGCCGCCGGGGCCGGATTGACCTTCGTTCACTCGTTCGATTTGGAAATTCGTCACCGCCCGCATGGCCGCCGCTGGTCGCGGCGCCGCTGCAAACGATTCCGCCCGAAGCCGGGACACGCTCCCGGCCGGGCCCGCCGTCCGCCCCGCGGGCGTCCGGGCGGCCGCGTTACTTGCGGATCTCCAGCCGCTTGATGACGTCGAGATACCGCTGCGGCGCGACCCGCTTGAGATAGTCGAGCAGGCGCCGGCGCCGGCTCACCATCATGAGCAGGCCGCGGCGGCTCGCATGATCCTTGGTGTGCTTCTTGAAATGTTCCGAGAGGTGTGTGATCCGCCCCGAGAGGAGCGCGATCTGGACTTCCGCCGACCCGGTGTCCGCGGTGCCGCGCCGGTAGGCGCCGATCAATTCTTTCTTCCGATCTTTCGTCAACATCGACCGCTCTTCGCCCCGAGGGGCGACCTCGTATGTGCCGGAAACCGTGCCGGCCGGACGTCAGCGGATGCCCTCGGCACCCGCCTGGCCGCCGACCGGACCACCGGTCGAACGGCGTGGCAACCCACTTCTTGCGACGACCGGGAGTCTATCGGCCCGCCCGCCCCTGGAACAGAGGGCGGGTCCGGCCCGGCCGCGAAAGCGGGAATCGGCCGCCCTGTCACCCGGCTTCCACGGCCGCGGCGCTCCGCCGGCCGCCCGGTGGATGGTGCACCACGTTCCAGGCGAGCCCCAGGCGTTCCATGGCGAGGATCGCCCAGTAGGTGACGTCGATCTCCCACCACTTGTGGCCATGCCTCGCCATCCGCTGATACGCGTGGTGGTTGTTGTGCCAGCCCTCGCCGAAGGCGAGCAGCCCGACCCACCACAGGTTCCGCGAATCGTCGGTCGTCTCGTAGTTGCGATAGCCCCACATGTGGGTCGCCGAGTTCACGAGCCAGGTGATGTGGAACACGATCACCATCCGCACGGCGAGCCCCCAGACGAGCCACGAGACGCCCGTGAACGGGCCGAAGAGCAGCCATCCGGAGCCGAGCAGGATCGCGCCCACGAGCACGTGCCAGAGGAGAAACGTCCGATGGAGAAACAGGATGGCCGGATCGCGTTCGAGGTCGGGTGCCCAGCGGGTCACGTGGGCCGTCAGGGCTGCGGGCGCATGCTTCGGGAACAGCCACATCATGTGCGCCCACAGGCCGCCGTCGCGCGGGCTGTGCGGATCCCCCTCCTGGTCGCTGAAGGCGTGGTGCTTGCGATGGTTGGCCACCCAGTCGATCGCCGAGCCCTCGCCGGAGATGCCGCCGACGAAGGCGAAGAACACCTTCACCGGCTGCCAGGTCGAGAAGCTGCCGTGCGTCAGCAGCCTGTGGTAGCCGAGGCAGACACCGAGCCCGCCGGTCACGTAGTAGAGCGCGAGGCAGATGGCGAGCCCCGACCAGGTGAAGCAGAACGGCGCCGCGAGCGCCGCGAGGTGCACGCCGCCGATCCAGACGGCGACGGGCCAGGCCACGTCTCCCCAGCCGCCACCCGCATGGGCCCGGCCGTCACGGCGGGGCTCCTTTTCATGCCGGGCAGGCGCGTTGGACGCGGCTTCACATGCTTCGCCGTCGCAGGCGAGGGGGACGGTGGCCATGGGTTCCTTTCCTGGGGGCCGGGAAAGCGGCTTCGCGCCGCTGGAGCACCACTCTGACGTGTTTCGGCGATTTCGCCAGCGGCGCAGGGTCAGGGATCGGTCGATCCTGTGTCAAGAACGCGTCAAAAGCCCGCCCGAGCCCCGCCTCCCGGGAGGACCGATATCAGCCACGCGCTCTCCGGCGACGCCGGCACCGCGGGCCGGCCGGCCGGTGCAAGGAACCAGGCCAGCCGCGCGGGTGGGAGCGTCGACGTCGGCCCCTCGACGAGGCTCATCCCCTGGTAGGAGACCAGGCCGCGGCCGGCTGCGAGCGGCTCGATCCGCAGGCCCGCCTCGTCCAGCAGCAGCCGGCAGCCGAGCGTGTCGAACCGCCGGACGGCGTCCCCGTCGAGCGCCCGGTAGGCCGGGCCGGGCCGGCAGCCGAGGCTGCCGACGAGGGCGTCGAGCAGCTCCTGGGCCACCGTGCCTCCGCGGGCGGAGAGTTCCACGTCGCACCGGTCGAGGCGATTGGCGGCGAAGCGGAGCGGGGCGAATGCGAGCCGCGCGTCGGCATCGATGCGGCGCCGCCACCAGGCCTCGGCGCCACCGGGGATCACGCCGTCGACGGTGCCGGTGAACGTGCCGGCCCAGCCGTCGGGCGACCGCACGGCGGCGATCTCTCCGCGCACCACGGCCCGTGGCCCGATCGCTTCGCCCCACGCTCCGGCGGCGCCGTCGAGGAGCGACGCCGCGATCGCCGCCGGCAGCCCATCGGCGACCCTGCCCTCGGCCTCCAGGCGACCGTCGCGCGAGAGCACCCTGATCTCCTCGCCGCACGCGGGCTCGCGCCGGACGCGCACCGCCCGCGAGCCCTGCGCCGCGACGCACTCGGCATGCCATCCTCCGGCGGGCTCGATGCCGGCGGCGGCGCCGAGCGCCCACCCGACCTCGCCCACATCGATCACCCACGACTGCCGAAACCGCGCCGGCCGTGCGATCCACTCCGCCGCCAGGTCGCGAAGCAACCGCACCGCCCCCGGCGCGACCTCGACCCGCGGCACGCTGACGCGAATTTCTTCCGGGGATTCCTCGATCTCGACGTCGGCGACCTCGAGGAAAGCATCCGCGGCGGCCCGTCCCACGACCACCCGCGAGAGCCGCAGCACACCCGGCCGCGGATGGGCGACGCCGTCGATCGACACCGGCACGCCGAGGTGAGCCGCGGCCGCCCGTTCGAGCGCCGCCACGTGCCCGGCCGACCGCCTCCACCAGGCGGCCGTCGCCAGGAGGACGCAGGGCACGACACCGACGAGCACGAACAGGAGCCGCACGACCCTGCGCCGGCCGACCGACTGCTCGATGAACATCCGTGTTCACCTCCGGATCGAGGGCCCGCCGCTCAGCGGGCCCGTGCCATGTCGTGGTAGAGCCGCCACCGCGCCTGCATCTCTTCCACGCTGTCGCCGCCGAACTTGTCGACGAGCGCCGCCGCCACCTCGAACGCGACGACGTTCTCCACGATCACGCTCGCGGCACTCACGGCACACACGTCGCTCCGCTCGTAGGCCGCCTCCTCGGGCTCTTTCGTGCGCAGGTTCACCGACTCGAGCGGCTTCCGCAGCGTGCTGATCGGCTTCATCGCCGCCCGCACGACGAGCGGCTGCCCGTTGGTCATCCCGGCCTCCAGGCCGCCGGCGTTGTTGGTGGGCCGCGCGAAGCCGAGCGTGGCCGAGCCTCGCTCGCCGGCCTCGTAGTGGATCGCGTCGTGCACCTGCGAGCCGCGGCGGCGGGCCGCCTCGAACCCCAGGCCGATCTCGACCCCCTTGATCGCCTGCACGGCCATCACGGCCTGGGCGATGCGGCCGTCGAGCTTGCGGTCCCACTGGGCGTGCGTTCCGAGGCCGATCGGCAGGCCGTCCACGCGCACCTCGACCACGCCGCCGAGCGTGTCTCCCTCCTTGCCCACGCGGTCGATGAGGTCGGTCACCTCGGGATCGCGCTGCGGGTGGAGCGAGTAGATCGCGCTCGAGTCGCGGATCGTGCGGAGTTCGGCGAGCGTGCCGCCGCGGTCGCCGAGGCGGACGGGCCCGAGCTCGGTGACCCAGCCGGCCACCTCGATGCCGAACACCGCGAGCAGCTGCCTCGCGAGGGCGCCGGCGGCGACCCGCGCGGCGGTTTCTCGCGCGCTCGCCCGTTCGAGCACGGCCCGCACGCCCCCCAGATGCTTGATCGCCCCGGGCAGATCGGCATGGCCCGGCCGGGGCCGCTCGACCTCCTCGAGCCGCTCGAGTTTGGCATCCTTGTTGACGACTTCGAGGGCCAGCGGACTGCCGAGCGTGACGCCGTGCCACAGCCCCGAAAGAAACGTCACGGCATCGGTCTCGATCCGCTGCCGACCGCCGCGCCCGTAGCCCCCCTGGCGCCGCACGAGTTCGGCGTCGATCCCGGCCTTGTCGACCGCGAGCCCGGCGGGAAAGCCGTCGACGAGGGCGACGAGGGCCGGGCCGTGCGATTCTCCGGCGGTCCAGTAACGCAGCATGGGATGAACGGAAGGGCGGAAGGCGGACGGAGGCTGCGATTCTAGTTCGAAAAATCCTGCATCCCTAGGTCACTTCCCACCTTCGGGCTCACGGCGTTTTTCCCGTCAGGAGCCGGCAGGCATCCAGATATTTTTCACGCGTGCGGGCCACGACGTGGTCGGGGAGGGCGGGGGGCGGGCTCGCCTTGTCCCAGCTGCTCGCCTCGAGCCAGTCGCGCACGAACTGCTTGTCGAACGAGTCGGGCACTCGGCCTGCGTCGGCCGCCGCCGCGGGCCAAAACCGCGAACTGTCGGGCGTGAGCACCTCGTCGACGAGCAGGATCGCGCCGTCGGTCGCCCGGCCCCACTCCAACTTCGTGTCGGCGAGCACGATTCCCCGCGCCGCGGCATGCTCCGCACCGCGGCGGTAGACGTCGAGGCTCCCGTCGCGGAGTTCGCCGGCGAGTTCGACGCCGATCGTCGCGGCCATCACGGCGAAGCTCACGTTCTCGTCATGGCCCGCCGCCGCCTTCGTGGCGGGCGTGAAGATCGGCTCGGGCAGCCGGCTGCCGGGGCCCAGGCCCGGCGGCAGGTGCACGCCGCAGACCGTGCCGTGCCTGCGGTACTCCGCGAGCCCCGAGCCGGCGAGCCAGCCGCGCACCACGCACTCGAACGGGATCACGTCCGCCTGCCGCACGAGCATCGTGCGACCGCGCAGCATGTCGCGATCGACGCCCGCCGGCAGCCCCATCGCGTCGACGTCGGTCGTGAGCAGATGGTGGGCCACCGGATTCGGGCCGTGCGAGAGCCAGTCGAACCAGAACGCCGAGATCGCCGTCAGCACCCTGCCTTTGTCGGGGATCGGCGTGGGCAGCACCCAGTCGAACGCGCTGATCCTGTCGGTGCTCACGATCAGCATCGCGTCGCCGTGCGCCGGGCTTGCGAAGCGGTAGCAGTCGCGCACCTTGCCGCGGGAGGGCGTGCCGAGCGGCAGATTCGTTTCGACGACGGCGGCCTGCATGGGCGTTGTTCTACGCGTTGCCGCTTGAGATGCCCATGGGCCTGCTGGCGCGCCGGCTTCAGGCTCCCCATGTCCCGTCGCCGGACGTTCGGGTTGTAGGGCGCGCCGAAGGTACGACAGGCTGAAGCCTGTCCCACATGACGGTCGGGGCAGTCCCGAGCCGGGTTGCGCGCATAGACGAGTGCCACGTCAGCAGAAATCGCGGGACATGCGTGGCAGGGCGGCGGCGGTGGAGGGCTCGGGGCGAAGCGTGGCGGCTGATTCGAGCCGCGTCGAAACCACGTGCACGACCGCGCCGCGGCGCTGGATCCGGCCGTGCACCACGAGCACGGCAGCGCGGCGGGCGGCGAGGTCGGCCCGCTCCCACACGCCCGGATGCACCACGATGTTGGCGGCGCCGGTCTCGTCCTCGACCGTGAGAAAGATCATGCCCTTCGCGGTGGCCGGCCGCTGCCGCGTGAGCACGATGCCGGCCACGCTCACCCGCCGCCCCTCCGGCAGGCCGACCGCCTCGGCGACGGTCGCCACGCCGCGGGCGGCGAGCCAGCTGCGGTCGAACTGGAGCGGGTGGGCGGTGAGCGAGAGGCCCGCCGTGCGGTAGTCGGCCACGACTTCTTCCTCGGGCGTGAGCGCCGGCAGGAAGTCGCCGCCATCTTCATCGCCGTCGTCGTCGAGCCCGGTGAAAAGCGGCCGGGCGGCGGGCTGCTCCAGGCACTGCATCGCCTCCCACACCGCCCGGCGCCGGTCGAGACCGAGCGAGGCGAGCGCCCCGGCGCGGGCCAGGTGCAGCAGCGCGTCGCGATCGAGCGCGGCGCGGCGGGCGAGCTCGCGCAGGAGCCGGAAGGGCCCGTCACGGCGGGCCGCCTCGATCCGCGAGCCGGCCGCCTCGCCCAGGCCATACACCTGCTCGAGCCCCAGCCGGATCGCCGGCTGCTTTGGAGCACCCGCTTTCAGCCGTCCTTCGACCCCGGCGTGCCACCGGCTCGAGTTGACGTCGGCCGGCAGCACCTTCACGCCGTGCGCCCTGGCGTCGCGCACGAGCTGCGCCGGAGCGTAAAACCCCATCGGCTGGCTGCCCAGAAGTGCGGCGGTGAAGGCCGCCGGATGGTGGCACTTGAGCCAGGCCGACACGTAGACGAGCAGGGCGAAGCTCGCCGCGTGCGACTCCGGGAAGCCGTATTCACCGAAGCCGCGGATCTGGCCGAACACCTGCTCGGCGAACTGCTGCGACAGCCCCCGCGCGAGCATGCCGCTGACGAGCTTCTGCCGAAACTCCTCGATCAGCCCCGGCCGCCGCCAGGCCCCCATCGCCCGCCGCAGCTGATCCGCCTCGCCCGGCGTGAAGCCGGCCGCCACCACCGCCAGCCGCATCGCCTGCTCCTGGAAGAG
>RGVT01000500.1 GCA_010027105.1 Planctomycetia bacterium | reverse complement strand
CGCTACGCCCGGCAGGACGAGGCCGGCACGCCCTGGTGCCTGACGATCGACGGCCAGACGCTCTCCGACCAGACCGTCACGCTCCGCGACCGCGACTCGCTCGTGCAGACACGGGTGCCGCTCGACGGCGTGGTCGAGATGCTGCAGGACAAACTTCGTTGAGACCAGCGCTTGCGACCGTGTGTTCGCTCGACGCGTCGCTCGAGACGATCCTCGAGGACTACGCGGCGGGCCACTGCGAGGCGATCGACCTCTGGCTGGGGCACGCCGAAGGCTTTCTGGCGCAGCACGGGGTCGCGGCCCTGAAGGAGCGGTTCGAGCGGCACGGCATCGCCCCGGTGGCGGCCAGCTTTCAGGGCGGCCTGCTCACGAGCCAGGGAGAGGCCCGGCTCGAGCACTGGAAGCACTTTGAAGCCCGGCTGCCCGTGCTGCGCGACCTCGGCGTTCCCGTGCTCGTGATCGCCGGCGACGCGTTCGGCCCGCTCTCGGCGCAGGTCTCGGCCGGCTGTCGATGAGCCTCGCCGAGGCGGCGAAGCGGGCCGCTGACGCGGGCGTGAAGCTCGCACTCGAGTTCGACGCGCGGGCGAGCTTCCCCAACAACCTCCAATCGGCCGTCGCGGTCGTGGAAGACGTCGGCTCGCCGGCGCTCGGGGTCTGTCTCGACTGGTTCCACTACACCGTCGGCCCGAGCAAGCCGGCCGACCTCGGCCTGCTCTCGCGCGACAACCTCGCCCACGTGCAGCTCTCCGACATCGCCGACGTGCCGCGGGAGATGGCGAGCGACGCCGACCGCATCCTGCCTGGCGAGGGCGCCTCGCCTCCGGACGACCTGGTGCGCCGGCTTGCGGCGATCTGCTATGCGGGGGCCGTGGCCGTGGAACTCCACAACCCGGCGCTGTGGCGCGTGCCGCCACGGCAGTTCGGTGAGATTGCGATCACGGCGTTGCGGAAGCTGCTCGGGGTGGCCGGCACGTAGGACAGGCTTTAGCCTGTCGGAATTCATGACAGGCTGAAGCCTGTCCTACATCTCATATTCCTTGAGCAGATTGCTGCGGGCCTCGATCTCGTCGATCGGCCGCAGATGTTTCTCGGCGCCGGGCGGCAGGAGCGAGAAGTGGCGGGCGCCGGTCAGCGCATCGACGACCTCGTGGCAGAAGCC
>RGVT01000499.1 GCA_010027105.1 Planctomycetia bacterium | reverse complement strand
ATTGCGCCTTTTAGTGCGAATGTGGATGCGCCGTCATCATCGACGGATTTTACGCTGGATTTGTCTGACCCGTTGACGGATACGTTATCATTGAAGTTGTATTCGTACGAGATACCGTATTCGTGGTATGTGATAGATAAAAACATGGGTACGTCCTATTTTTGGGTAAAGCGTGGGTCGACGGTTTATTCGATAGCGATAGATGATGGTAACTATACGAAGGTCCAGTTGGTGAACGCGATTCAATATAAGTTGAATGCGATTTTAAATACGGTTATTAATCCACAACTGGATATATCCTATAATCCATATAATGGTAGAGCATGTTTTTTATTTAGAAACGTGGCGCCACCTGCTACAACTGTAGAAATAATATTTTTTGATACGGAGGTTTATAATAGTTATTTTGATAATGTTACGGTATTGAATCCGCTTGGTGTTCAGACAGGTGTGGGGTCGACAGCGATGAAGATAAATAATAATTTGGGGTGGATATTGGGGTATAGACCGGGGGATGATAAGACATTGCCGATAATATTTTCTAGGTTTGTTAGTTCAACGATAAATTATACGGTATCTGCGACACCGTATCCGTATAATATAGAGCGTGGTGTATTTTCAGAATCACCGATAGATACGTATGGTACAAAGTATTTGATAGTGGTGCTGGATGATTTTAATCAGAATCATTTGAATAATGGGTTAGTAAATATAGTGGATACAGATACGACATTAAGTGTGCCGGATTATTTTTCGGCGGATTTGCCGAATGTGTGTGCTCCTGACCCGGATTTGAGGGGTACATTGGCGCCGTTTTATGTACAGTCGTTGCCGAGGAAGTTGACACAGGCGCAGTTGTATTCTATAAATCAGATATTGGACAATAGGAAGATAACATACAAATATAGGACAACGGGACCTACGACGACGGATGTATTTGCGGTGATACCGTTAAAAAAGCAGGGGTTTGATACAGGAGATTCACTAGTCGATTTGGGTAGTAGTTTAATGTATAATACGAGGACGTATTTTGGTCCTGTAAATATATCGAGGTTGAGGGTATCATTGCAGGATGATAAAGGGAATACGTTGAATTTGAATGGTAGTGATTGGTCGATAACAATAATGGCGGAGACGTTGTATCAGTATTAGAGGTTTTAGATGTTTTG
>RGVT01000498.1 GCA_010027105.1 Planctomycetia bacterium | reverse complement strand
CCTGACGATAGCCGGTCATCCAGCCGCCGCCGTGGATGAACACGATCACCGGCATGCAGATGTGCTGGGTCGCCCGCGAGGTCTACGGTGTCGCCGACCCCCGCTGGCTCCGGTTCCGCGGCTGGCTCCAGACCGAGGCGCCCCGCTGGCTCCACGACCTGTACGCCGCCCACGGCGAGGAATTCGCAGGGTGGATTCACGACAAGCCGGCCGCCAAGGCGGTGGTGCGATTCCTCATGGACCGGGCGGTCGAGCCATGCCCACCTTCGGAGTGATCCTCGCCGCGGCCGGCCAGAGCAGCCGCTTCCGGGACGCCAACTACAAAAAGCCCTTCGCGCCGCTGGCCGGCCGCGCGGTCTGGCTCCACTCGGCCGAGAAGTTCCTCGAGCGGAGCGACGTCAGGCAGGTGGTGATCGTCGTCGCCCCGGAGGATCGCGAGGCGTTCGTGGAGACGTTCGGGGCGAACCTGGCCTTCATGGGCGTGACGCTTGCAGAAGGCGGCGTTCAGCGGGCCGATTCGGTCCGCAACGGCCTCGAGAAGCTCCCGCCCGAAATCGACATGGTGGCGATCCACGACGCCGCCCGCCCCTGCATCGCGCCGGCCTGGATCGACAGGGTGTTCGAGGCCGGGGCCCGCACCGGCGCGGCGATCCTCGCGACGCCGGTCGTGAGCACGCTCAAGCGGGTCGGCCCCGACGGCACGATCCAGGGGACGGTCGATCGCGCGAACCTCTGGGAGGCCCAGACGCCGCAGGTTTTTTCCCGGGCCGTCCTCGAACAGGCCTACGCGGCGCGCGGGAATGACCAGCCCACCGACGAGGCCCAGCTCGTCGAGGCGATCGGCCAGAAGGTGACCGTGGTGCCCGGCTCCCCGATCAACCTCAAGATCACGTCGCGGGAGGACCTGCGGCTCGCCGAGCAGGCCTTGAAGGCGCTGCCGAAGCCGAACCTCTCGGGCCCGGCCCACCCCTTCGCCAACGACGACCTGTGGCGGTGACCGCGATGACCCCACATTCGCTGACCCCAGACCTGCTCGCCGACTTCCAGGCCCGCGGCCTCGTGCATCAGTCCACGGATGCGGCCGCGCTGCGGGCGTGGCTCGCCACGCCGGGCCGGCGCGTCTACGCCGGCTTCGACCCCACGGCCGACAGCCTGCACGTGGGCCACCTC
>RGVT01000497.1 GCA_010027105.1 Planctomycetia bacterium | reverse complement strand
CGCGATGGTGGAGTGAAGGTCGAAGGAGCCACACCGATGCATTCCCACTCCGACAGCCCACGTGTTTTTGGCCCCTACGACGGCGACTTCGATCCGTTCGACGACGACGAAGACGCGGTCGTCTTGATCACCTTCGTCTGACGGGCCCAGGCGGTGGTCATGCCGCCCGCTGGTGCCCCGCCCGCGGGCTGCCCCGGGGTCCTGCGTCCGGCAGCCGCTCGCTTGCGGCCGTGCCTGGCAGGGCGGCCCGCTCGCGGGCGTAAAAGTCCCGCAGCCGCTCGGTGTCGATTCCCAGTGCCCGCCGGACGTCGCCCAGCGGCCTGTCGAGCAGGTCATCGCCCACGGCGTGGTGAAGGTTTCGCACCCCGATCTCGCGCCCCGCTTCCACGCCGAGGTCGTACGCGGCGAGCGTCTTCCGGGGAATCCGGTAGGGCTGCGGGTAGACGTTGGCCGCCACGAATTTGAAGAAGGCTTGCTCCAAGGCCGACAGTCGCTTCGTGGAGCCCATCGTAAACCCGATCACGAACGCCTCGTCTTGGCCGAGCAGCCCGCGGCCGAGCACGACGTGGATGCGGTCGTGGTGGGCCAAGTCGACGGCACCGTGCAGCCGGAGCCAGCCGTGCGGATTCTCGAACAGCCGCACGATCCAGGGAATCGCCGTCGGCGGGGCCGCCGGCAACGTGGCGAGCACCTCGCGAAGCGTCAGGTCGTCGTTGTCGAGGCCGGGGCTCCACCTCCGCCAGGCGGGCACATGCGTGCCGCCGGCAGACGGCGAGCCGGCCGCAGTCGTTCGGTTCATGGCCGCACCCGAGCCAATGCTATGGCTCGTGCACACCCAGAAACCAGCCTCCGTCAGACCGCCTTGGCGGCCATGGCGTAGGCCCGTTTCGGCGGCTGCACACCCCAGACACGTGCGAGCGTGAGAAGCGCCGAGTGGAGCCGGCTCTTCACCGTTCCGACCGGCACGCCCATGAGTGCGGCGGCGTCGCGGTAGGCCAGGCCCTGTTCGTAGACGAGTTGCACGGCCCGCCGCTGCACCGCCGAGAGTTTTTGGATGGCCGCCTGCATCCGGCAGCCCTCCTCGCGGTCGCCCACCTGTTCTTCGGGAGAGCGTCCGCGGGCGGCGACCTTGTCGAGCGGACTGTGGCCGTCGCGCTGTGCCGGGCCCCG
>RGVT01000496.1 GCA_010027105.1 Planctomycetia bacterium | reverse complement strand
CCATTTTGGTCGAGGAGTTCATTGTTGTGGACAGCGTGAACTTCAAGCACTACATTGTTTTGATCTAATTTTGCAAAGTGCGCCATAGCTGACCTCAGAATGTGATTGAACCGTTGCCGGTGAATTTATAGGTGCGGTAACCACCAGATACGGTAATTGTTGGCGATCCCGTTGTTGATGCCGCCGCAGCATAAGTGTCGGGGTAGCGAATGATCACGACACCAGAACCACCCCCGCCAGCAGTTCCAGTTCCATTCCACGCGCCACCGCCGCCGCCCGTGTTTGGGTCCCCAGAAGTGCTTGTGGCGCCACCGCCGCCATTCCCGCCGCTGCCGTTTGTGCCGCTTCCGAAACCAGCGCCGCCTCCAGCGTAGTATGTGCCAGAACCAGTAGGCCATTCAGATCCTGCCCCACCATTGCCGCCGATACCACCTGATGCGCTTGATGCGTTTGATCCTTGTGCGCCAGCGCCACCACCGCCACCGCCAGCTATACCAGCCCCTGAACCATTCCCGCCCTTGTTCCCTTCTGATGGTGTATATCCACCTAAGTTGCCATTTTTGCCGTTTGTATCGGCTCCGCTGTCAGGCCCACCACCGCCTGATCCGCCCTGTTTCGCTGCAACGGAACTGCCACCACCGCCTCCGCCTTTCGACGCCGAGAATGTCGCGAAACCTAACGTCCCTGTAATTGATGAATTAGTCCCATCATTACCAGCACCAACACCAGTAAGACCAGTAGCCCCACCGCCAATCGTGATTGTTAGAACTTGCGAAGTTATAACGTTAGCCGTTCCCGTTCTAAACCCACCAGCGCCGCCACCACCCGCAAGTCCGCCATATCCGCCTCCGCCTCCGCCAGCAACAACAAGATATTCAATCGGGATTGGCGCAATTATCGCCGTTGAAACATTAGAAGCGTAGGAAACCCAGCCCTGCGTTGTGTCAACATAGACAAGATTTACCGCGCCCCTTTCGGTTGTTAAGATACCGTTTGAGGTGCTGCCATTAAGTTTGTTTCCGTTAGGACTGATCGTGAGCGGATTGGTATCCCACGTTCCCGCATAGTCCACAAGCGTAATCACATTGCCTGCACTCGGACTTGCAGGTAGCGTTACTGTAAAAGCTGCTGACGTTGTATTGCAGGGGTAAGCATTGCCTGCGGATGCCGT
>RGVT01000495.1 GCA_010027105.1 Planctomycetia bacterium | reverse complement strand
CATTATTTATTGTTACCGTTATCCAAGTTGGTGATCCTGTTTTTCTATATCTAACTTGATATTGTTCAGTATCACCAGCACTAGACCAAGTAATTGTTGCTGATGTTTGTGTTATGCTTGATGTGGATGCTGATGATGGCACTACTATACGTTGAGTAAATATAGTATCTTTTCCTACACAACCACTTGCTGTAACAGTTAATACATAGGTTCTTTTTGTTGTTGCTAAGTTGAATGTTGCTTGTATTGGCTGACCTGGTGTTAAACTTCCTCCGGTTGGTGTCACATATAAAGTAGGTGACCAGCTATAGGATGTTGCACTCGCGTTTGGTATTGTAACTAACCCAGTAGTTGAACAAGAAGTTAAATCGTTTGCCGTTATTGATATTGCTGATGATACTATTACGTTAGTTGTTGTTGATCCTGTACATCCATTACCATCGGTTATTGTTACACTATAGCTACCAGCATTAACATTTTGTGCATTACTGATTGTTGGATTTTGTATTGATGATGTAAAACTATTTGGACCTGTCCAACTGTAAGCACTTGCACTAGGACTAACCGATAAACTTAAAGTGGTGTTTATGCAAACGGGAGAATTGCTTGATGCTGTTGGTGTTGGATTTGCATTTATTGTTAATGTTTTACTGCTGCTTGCTGTACAACTATTACCATCTGTTACGGTTAGTGTGTATGTGTTTGCTGTTGATACGGTAATAGACTGCGTTGTTGCACTAGTACTCCAAATATAGATTAAACCTGCTGGAGCGGAATATGTTGTTGTGCTACCATTGCATATTGAGGTTGGTCCCGTTATTGTTGCTGATGGTTGTGCATTTACAGTTAAAGTTCTTGATGCTGCTGCTGTACATCCGTTACTGCCTACAACGGTTACTGTGTATGTTCCTGCCGTGCTAATGTTTATTGCATTTGTTGTAGCGCCATTATTCCAACTATAAAACACACCACCTGATGCAGTGAATGTTGTATTTTGTCCACTACATATACTATTGGTGCCTGAGACACTTGCTGTTATACCACTGCTAATTGCAACAGTGTAAGTTGTTGATCCGGTACATCCAAAGCTGTTTGTACCAATAACAGTGTAGGTTGTATTTATTGTTGGTGAAACGGTGAGTGTAGCTCCTGTAGCTCCGGTATTCCAAGC
>RGVT01000494.1 GCA_010027105.1 Planctomycetia bacterium | reverse complement strand
AAGGAGTATAATGTTATTAACGAAGAAGTATAATATTTATTAACCGATATAAAAAATTGGGAACGAACGATGGGATGATAAAGTAAAGAATGAACAAAATATGTAGCGGTTTGTAAAAGTATTCAAATGCATATTTCTTCCTCTTGATTTTTTTTAAAATTAGTCTATCGCGAACAGTAAGCAAGCACCAAATGAACAAAAATAAAAAAAAAACACTTAAGAGGAAGAAATATGCATTTGTTTTTTTAATTTTTCATACCCATCTGAAAAAATATCCAACAATGTTTTCGTATCTATAGTAAAATTAAAAGGAGATGTTCTTTCAATTTTTATTTCAAAAACGTCATAAAGGTGTTTGAAAGTTTCATTTTCATGTTTATAAAGATATTGTAAAGGGATTACAATAATGTTCCATAAATATTCAAAAAAGCCCATGTCCATTTTTTCCGTATAATTATCTTTTTCTATTTTTTCGACAGATATATTCTCTTCATTCATTACAGAAATTCCTATCGTTGTTAATGCTTTATCTTTATGATTATTAAGATAATGAATTGGAAAATTGTGTAAAACCGCTCCATCTACATAAATTTCACATTCATATATGTGTGGTTCAAATAAAAAAGGTAAAGAAGATGTCATCCGGATGGCTTCTAAACAAGAAATGTCTGGATGCGATTCATAAGATATAAAACATTCTGTTTTCTTTGTTAGGTTATAAGAACACATGATTAATTCTTTTTTATATAATTGATATACTTGTAGCAAAGTAGGAACATAATCCATCTTCTTGAATGTAAAAGATTTTAAGAATGGATACATGACTTCTTCGTATTGTAACACACCTTTTCTTGTAATTAAACCGAATACGCTTAATTTTTTTTTTATCGTTCTTAACCATTCCGAACGAGAAAGTTCGCATATTAATTCATCTGGAGAATAACCAATACAAATAAAATAAGAAATAATGGCTCCCATAGAAGTGCCTACATATCTTTTAATAGAATCTAATTGTTTTGTATCTTTTAAAAATTGTAAACATCCTAATAAAGCTAATGCACGGATTGCTCCACCCGACAAAATAATTGTTTCATATTGTTTTTCATATTGTTGTTTTTTATGATTTTTCTCGTCATCTATTTCATTTTTATCATATCCACTGCAATAATTGG
>RGVT01000493.1 GCA_010027105.1 Planctomycetia bacterium | reverse complement strand
CCTGTTACACCTGTGATTCCTGTTGCTCCGGTAAATCCGTGTGGACCTGTTACACCTGTGATTCCTGTATATCCTGTAAATCCTGTTAAACCTATTAATCCTGTTGGGCCTGTTAATCCTATTGCACCTAAGGCACCTAAATATCCTGTTAAACCTGTAAATCCTTGTGGACCTATTACTCCTGTTGGACCTATTAATCCAGTTGGACCTATTAATCCAATTGAACCTGTAACACCTATATATCCTGTAGAACCTATTAATCCTATTATACCTGTAGCACCTATTGAACCTGTTATACCATAAATACCTATTGAACCTGTTACACCCGTTATGCCAAAAAAACCGGTTAATCCTACCATACCACTTATTCCTATACCAGTTACGCCTTTTATTCCTGTAAAACCTGTAAATCCTATTGAACCTATTGCACCTATCATTCCAACTGCTCCTGTAAATCCGAATGTTCCAATTGGACCTGTTATTCCAGTTAATCCTTGAGGCCCTGTATTACCTATAATACCTGTATATCCTGTTTGATTTGGACCTATTGGACCAATTAATCCAGTTGTTCCAATTGGACCAGTTGAACCAATTAATCCTTGAACACCTGTATTACCTTTAACACCTGTTATACCTATTAAACCAATAAAACCAGTTGAACCCGTTAAACCTGTTGCCCCTGTAGCACCTATTGTTCCTGTTTCTCCGGTTACTCCTGTTGCTCCTATTAAACCTGTGGATCCTGTTGCTCCTGTTAAACTTGTTACTCCTGTTGCTCCAGTTGTTCCTGTTGCACCTATTGGACCAATAAAACCTGTTATCCCTTTAAAACCGGTTGGACCTACTACACCAGTTATTCCTGTTATCCCTATTACCAATTATTCCCGTTAAACCTGTTATACCATTTATTCCTGTAAAACCAGTTATACCAATTAATCCTGTAAAACCAATAATACCTGTTGCACCTTTTGGACCCATTAATCCTGTTGCTCCTGTTGAACCTATAAAACCTGTAAATCCTCTTGCACCAATAAACCCAGTTATTCCATTTGAACCAGTTTGACCTGTAACACCTGTTGCTCCTGTTAAACCTGTTGGGCCCATTAAACCTGTTGCCCCTGTAGCACCTATTGTTCCTGTTTTTCCGGTTACTCCTGTTGCTCCTATTAAACCTGTGG
>RGVT01000492.1 GCA_010027105.1 Planctomycetia bacterium | reverse complement strand
TTGAGTGTTGAGTATCTGGTAGTCGCTGGTGGTGGCGGCGGCGGTTGGGGTGGAACATTTATTGAGTATGGCGGCGGTGGTGGCGGCGGTGGCGGCGGTCTGCTGACTGCTACAAGTGTTCTGTTATCAAAGGGAACTTACACGGTGACTGTCGGCGGCGGTGGTGCGGCTGGCGCACCTAATGACTACATTGGCGTGAACGGTTCACCTAGCAGTTTCTTTACTACTTCGTGTGCTGGCGGTGGTGGCGGTGGCATCAACCGCATTCGTGGTCAGGTAGGCGGAAGCGGCGGCGGCTCAGGCGGGAACAATACTGCTTCACCTGCTGGTATCTCAGGTCAGGGCAATAGCGGCGGTGCTGGCGGTACAAATGTCATTCGTAGCGGCGGCGGCGGTGGTGGTAGTGCTGGTGCTGGCGTTGCCGCTACTGCTTCCGTAGGTGGGAACGGTGGTGCGGCAACGACGAACGCTTATGCGCCTTCTACTTCGTATTCTGGTGGTGGCGGTGGCGGTAGTGACGGTGGCACGCAAGGAACTGCTGACGGTTCTGCTGGTGCTGGCGGCACTAATAACGCACCTGCTAATCGTGGTGGCGGTGGCGGTGGCGGCGCAAGCGGCAACGGTGGTGCTGGCGGTTCGGGTCTGGTTGTGGTTCGTTGGCTCACCGCAGACGCATCTAAGTTCAGTATCAGCGTCACGGGAACTACTACAACAGGAACTAGCGGTTCGTCAAATGAATACACCTACTATCGCTGGACTGCTTCGGGAAGTTTGGTAATCGCATAATGGCACACTTCGCACGCATCACCGACAACATCGTTCAACAAGTAATCGTCGTGGGCAACGATGACTGCGGTGGCGGTGACTTCCCTGAGAGCGAACCTATCGGTCAGGCGTTCATCGCTTCGCTAGGTCTCGCAGGCGAATGGCGACAGACTTCGTACAACGGCAACTTTCGTGGCAAGTACGCAGGTATCGGTGATGTCTATGATGCTGAACTAGATCAATTTATTTCACCAAGTAACCCCGAATAATATTTTTGCGACATAATCTTAAATAAATTATAATTGTTATATGAAAACAATATTTGGGATATTGTTTATATCCTTAATTCTTTCTTCATGCGGTTATGAAGGTCGTTATCGTTATGAATGTCAAGACCCCGCAAATTGGGAAAGTAGCAAATGCAACCCGCCCGAAT
>RGVT01000491.1 GCA_010027105.1 Planctomycetia bacterium | reverse complement strand
TGGTTGCCCGCCCCCACCGTGCCGCACTGATCCTGCCCGCGGGCGAGCGCCCGGTCGCTCACGAGCTCGGGCAGTGCCTCGGCGATGCAGCCCTCCGCCTCGGTGCAGGCGCGGTCGTCGTCGGTGGCGAGGCCCCGGTGGAGCAGGTACTCGACCCCCTCCCGCATCAGCTGCCGGAGTTCGGGAGGCGTGAACACGTGCCGTCCCCCCTGCCCCACGCCCACGGGCACGTCGCGGATCAGCTGGTTGACGAGCTGCACCAAGAGCGGCTGCACGTCGGCGAGCACGAGGTTCGTGCGCATGAGCCGCACGCCGCAGTTGATGTCGTAGCCCACGCCGCCGGGCGACACGACGCCGCCTGCCGCCGGGTCGGTGGCACACACGCCGCCGATGCAGAAGCCGTAGCCCCAGTGGATGTCGGGCATCGCCAGGCTGGCCCCCTGGATCCCCGGCAGGAAGGCGACGTTGGCCACCTGCTCGGCCGCCCGGTCGCTGCGCACGTGCGGCAGGAGCCGTTCGTCGGCGAACACGAGCCCGTCGACCCGCATCCCGGCCTTGTACGACCGCGGGATCCGGTAGCAGCACTCGTCGACGCGTTCGAGCGGGCCGGTGAACTCGCGATCTGTGGCGTCGGTCATGGAGCCACGTTCAGATGTCGACGATCAGCGTCGCTTCCCAGCCCGCGGCGGTCCGGTGGACGTCGAGCTCGTGCTGCGTCACCGCCTTGATCTCGTGGGCCAGTGTATGGATCGCGGGGTCGTACGGCTCGCCGCGGGCCGTGCCGCGGAGCCCCGTCGCATGGACAGTCACCGCGAACTCGCGAAACAGCATCTTCTCGACGCCGAACGCGGCCAGGAGCTCGGTCGTCCAGTCGAGCAGCAGCCACACCGGATCGGTGCCGGCGACCTCGAACGACCGCGCCACCCGCGGCCGGATCTGCTGCACGTCGCCGGCGATGATCTCGAAGAGCCCCACGCCCGCCTCGGCGAAGAGCACCTCCAGCGACGGCGCCTGGACGCGCAGGCCGAGGTCGGCCGTATGTTCGAAGACTTCGTGCATGGGTGGGGATTCTACGCGCCGCCGTCTCGCCCCCACGTAGGACAGGCTTCAGCCTGTCATGCCCCCATGTAGGACAGGCTTCAGCCTGTCGTGCCATGTGGGACAGGCTTCAGCCTGTCGTGCCATGTGGGACAGGCTTCAGCCTGTCG
>RGVT01000050.1 GCA_010027105.1 Planctomycetia bacterium | reverse complement strand
GCCCTGCCCCCCGGCGTCCGCGCCTCGCCGGTGTGCATCACGGCCTGGAGGAACGTGCCCGTGGTGAGCACGACGGCGGGGGTGAGCCGGGCGCTCGGGCGGCTCGGCATCCGGATCGACCGCTTCAAGACGGGCACGCCCTGCCGGCTGCTCGCCCGGTCGATCGATTTTTCGCAGCTCGACGTGCAGCCGGGCGACGACGATCCGCAGCCGTTTTCATTCCTGACCGACCGCATCGAGCAGGAGCAGCTCGTCTGCTGGATCACCCGCACGACCCGCGGGATTCACGACCTGATCCGGGCAAACCTCCATCGGGCGCCGATGTACACAGGCCAGATCGAGTCGCGCGGGCCGCGCTCCTGCCCGAGCATCGAGGACAAGGTGGTGCGGTTCGCCGACAAGGAGAGCCACCAGTTGTTTCTCGAGCCGGAGGGGCGGCACACGCAGGAGATCTACGTCAACGGCATCTCCACGAGCCTGCCGCGCGACGTGCAGGACGCGATGATCCGGATGGTGCCGGGGCTCGGGCGGGCGCAGGTGATGCGGTATGGCTACGCCGTCGAATACGACTTCTGCCCCCCCGACCAGCTCACGGGCTGGCTCGAGAGCAAGCGGGTGGCGCGGCTGTTCTGCGCCGGGCAGATCAACGGCACGACCGGCTACGAGGAGGCGGCGGCGCAGGGGATCGTGGCCGGGGCCAACGCGGCGCTCGCCGCGGCGGGCCGCGAGCGGCTCGTGCTCGAGCGCGACGAGTCGTACGTGGGCGTGCTCGTCGACGACCTCGTCACGAAGGGGGTCGACGAGCCCTACCGGATGTTCACCAGCCGCGCCGAGCACCGCCTGGCCCTGCGGCACGACAACGCCGACCGCCGGCTGACGCCCGTCGCCGCACGGCTCGGCCTCGCGGACCGCGCGCGGATCGACCGCTTGGCGGCGAAGACGGCCGAGATCGATGCCACCCGCGCGACGCTCGCCGACCGCCGCATCGACGGCGTGCCGCTCGCCGAACTGCTCAAGCGACCGGAGTTCGGCTGGGCCGAGGCGGTCGTGGCGGCCCCCGAGCTGGCGGCCGTCTCCCGCGAGGCTGCCTCCCAGATCGCGAGCGACATCCGCTACGCGGGCTACCTCGCGCTCGAGCGGGAGCAGATCGAGCGGCGACGGCGGCAGGCCGACCGCCTGATTCCCGAGGGGCTCGACTACGCGGCGGTGCGCCACCTCCGGGCCGAGGCCCGCGAAAAACTCGCCCGCGTGCGGCCGCGCACGCTCGACCAGGCCGGCCGTGTGAGCGGCATCACGCCGGCCGACCTCGCCCTCGTGCTCATCCACCTCGAAGGCCGCGGCGGTGCATAGTGTTTCGTGGGAGCGACGTGACAGATAAACAGACCGAGGTGAGGGGGTCGGCGAACGCTCGAGGAGCAGGGGGCCGCTGCGGCCCCCGCGACAATCCAACGGACCGCCCAGCGGTGACTTTTGCCGCCCCCGAGCCGGCGGGTTTCCATGGCGGGATGTGAGAAAAGCCCACATGAAGATCGTCCAGATCACGGCCGGGGCGGGGGGGCGGATCTGCGGCTCGTGCCTCCACGACAACGCGCTCGTGCGGGCGCTGCGGGCGCGGGGCCGCGACGCGATCCTCGTGCCGGCCTACGTGCCCACGACCACCGACGAGGAGAACGTCGCCGAGGCGAGGATCGTCTGCGGGGGCGTCAACGTCTGGCTGCAGGAGCACGTGCCGCTGTTTCGCCACACGCCCTGGTGGTTCGACCGGCTGCTCGACGGCCGCGGCCTCTTGACCTGGCTCTCGAGCCGCACCGGCGAGACGCGGCCCGCCGAACTCGGCGGGCTCACCGTATCGACGCTCGCGGGGGAGGCCGGGCACCAGCGGAAGGAGGTCGAGAAGCTCGCCCGCTGGCTCGCGGCCGACGTGAAACCCGACGTCGTCCAGCTCTCCAACGCGCTGCTCGTCGGGCTGGCCCGCCGCGTCAAGGAGGCGACGGGCGCGAAGATCGTCTGCAGCCTCTCGGGCGAGGACATCTTCGTCGAACGGATTCCGGAGCCGCACTACGGCCCGATCCGGCGGCTGCTCCGCGAACGGAGCCGCGACGTCGATCGATTCGTGGCCCTGAACGACGCGTTCGCCCGGTTCATGGCGGCCTATCTCGACGTGCCCGGCCAGAAGATCGCGGTCGTACCGCACGGCGTCGACCTCGCCGGATTCCCCGCGACGCCTCCCGACCTCGCGGCCCGGCGGGCCGCCCGCGGCGGCCGGTTCGTGATCGGATCGCTCGCCCGGCTGTGCCCGGAGAAGGGGCTCGACCAATCGATCCGGGCGCTGGCCATCCTCGTGGCGACGCACGACGTGGAGCTCGTGGCGGCCGGCGCGACGAGCCCCGCGGAGGCGGGCTATCTCGACGAGTGCCGCCGGCTGGCCGCGGATCTCGGCGTGGCCGGGCGGTTGAAGTGGCTGGGGCAGGTCGACCGCGCGGGCAAGCTGCGGCTGCTCGAACGCTGCGACGTGTTCGCGATGCCGACGGCGCACCCGGAGGCCAAGGGCCTGCCCGTGATCGAGGCGCTCGCCGCGGGCGTGCCCGTCGTGGCCCCGGACCACGGCGCCTTCCCGGAGACGCTCGGCGGCGTGGCCGGCCTCCTGCACGCGCCGAACGATCCGGCCGATCTGGCTCGGGCGCTCCGCGCGGTGCTCGACGATCCGGCGCGGGCTCGGGCGCTCGGCGCGGCGGGGCATGCCCTCATCCGCGAACGCCACACGTTCGCCACGATGGCCGCCGGGCACGAGGCCCTGTACGCGGAAATTATGTGACACCCGCGCGAGGCCCGGAGGGCCGGGTAACCACCAGCCGACGGAGGTCGGCCAAGGGAAGTTCGGCACGATGCCGAGACTTCCCGTGAAGTCAGAGGTCACATCCCGAGCGGAAACGGGCTCAGGTTCTCGAGGCCCGTCTCCGTGACGAGGTAGTCGTTTTCCAGCCGCAGTCCGCAGGCGAGCTCCGGGGCGTAGAGCGCCGGCTCGACGGCGATCACGTCGCCGATCTCGAGCACGTCGTCCCAGTTGGGATTGAGGTGCGGCGTCTCGTGCACCCAGAGCCCGATGCCGTGGCCGAGGTGGCTCGACCACGAACCGACCGGCGCCGTGGCCAGCCAGGCCTGCACCTCGGCGTAGATCGAGCGGCAGCTCACGCCGGGCTTGGCGATCCGCTCCACGAGCCCGAGCGCGGCGCAGACGTGCTCCCAGGCGGCGAGCTGCCGGTCGGTGGGCCGGCGATCGACGGCCAGCGCCCGCGACGTGTCGGCGAAATAGCCGCGGTAGGCCGGGCCGAGGTCGAGGATGTAGAGCTCGCCGGCGGCGCAGGGGCGGGCCCGCGGCGGGCCGCCGCGCACGCCGCAGGCATAATCGTTGCCGGTGCCGGTGAGCATCTCGCCGCACGAGGCCACCGCCGCAGCCTGGAGCGCGGAGAACACGTCGAGCTCGCTCACACCCGGTGCGATCATCCCCCGCGCGGCCTCGTCCATCGCCCCGGCCGCGGCGATCGCCCGGCGGAGGAGGGCGAGTTCGTCGGGATCCTTCCGTCGGCGCAGCCGCCACAGGGCCGGCTCCGCGTCGACGAGCGCCGCCTCCGGGAAGAGCCGCGTCACGTGCGGCGGGCAGGCGGAGCATTCGACGCCCACCCGCCGCCACCCGGGCCTGGCCGCGAGCCAGTCGGCGAGCACCCGCGCCGCCGCCTCGCGCTGGTCGTTCCGCAGGGTCGACCGCCACTTGGCCTCGTAGGTGCGCACGTCGTCGGCCGCCGCCCGATCCACCGGCTTGTCGGGGCAGACGAGGAGCGCCCGACCTGACGCGGCGAGCGCGGCGAGCGGCGCGAACCGATGATCCCAGCGGTGGCCGGTGAGATACTGCACGTGCTCCGGCGTCACGACGACGATCCCGTCGAGCCGCTCGGCGGCGAGCCGCTCCAGCAGCCGCCGCTGGCGGGCCCGACAGAGGTCGAGGTCGAGGAGCGGGATGCCGTTCATGCGTCGGGGCTCGGCCGCGGGTCAGTCGAGTTTCGAGAGCAGGCTCGAGTCGAACTTCGGGAACTTCGGATCGAGTCGCTCGAGCGACCGGCGCACGATCCGCGCCACCACGAGGTTGCGATACCACTTCTTGTCGGCCGGCACCACGTGCCACGGGGCATGGTGGGTGTTGCACTCCGTGAGCGCGTCGTCGTAGGCCTTCTGGAACTCGTCCCAGCGCCTGCGGTCCTCGAGGTCGTCGGGCCCGAGCTTCCACTGTTTCTTCGGGTCCTTGAGCCGGTCCTCGAGCCGCCGCCGCTGCTCCTGCTTGCCGATGTGGAGGAAGCACTTCACGAACGTCAGACCTCCGTCGTGGAGCAGTTTCTCGAAGGCGTTGATCTGGCCGTAGCGATCCTTCCAGACCTCCTTCGGTACGAGCTTCCGCACCCGCACCACGACGACGTCCTCGTAGTGGGAGCGGTTGAAGATGCCGATCCGGCCGTGCGGCGGCACGGCCGCGTGCACCCGCCAGAGAAAGTCGTGCGAGAGTTCGAGCGCGCTCGGGGCCTTGAAGCTCCTCACGTCGAGGCACTGCGGGCTGATCCCGCTGGCGAGCATCCGGATCGTGCCGTCCTTGCCCGACGTGTCGATCCCCTGGAGCACGATCACGACCGCCCGCTTCGCCTCGGCGAAGAGCCGGTAGGCCAGCTCGTCGAGCGCCTCCAGGTGGCGGCGGGTCTCGGCCTCGGCGGCCTCGCGATCGAGCCCCTCGTGAAAGTCGGGGTCGAAGTCGGCGAGGCGCACGTCGCGTCCGGGCGGCACCGTGAGCAGCTGATCCATGGTGCGGCGGAGTGTACCACGCCGCGCCGTAGGACAGGCTTCAGCCTGTCACGCCCCCAACGTACAACAGGCTTCAGCCTGTCACGCATCCAACGTACGACAGGCTGAAGCCGAGTTCGTGACAGGCTGAAGCCGAGTTCGTGACAGGCTGAAGCCGAGTTCGTGACAGGCTGAAGCCGAGTTCGTGACAGGCTGAAGCCTGTCCTACGGCGTGGCGTAGAAGACGGCGCGGGAGCTGACGGCGCGGTCGCGGCGGCGGCGCGGTCGCGGCGGGGTGATCATCCGCGAGTCGAGGAGGTCGGCGATCGTGCCGGCATCGACGGGGGCCTGGCTGGCGAGCTCGTGCTCGAAGCCGAGCACGTCGGCGATCGGAGCGAGCGGCACGACCCGCACCACGCACGCGCTCCCGCCGACGGTGAGCACGTGCGGCGTCGCGACGGACGAGCCGTGGCGGATCCTCGTGTCGTGGGCGTAGGTGTTCATGGCGGGCCTCCTGCGTGTCGGGGTGGTGACGCCGGCGACCCGGCGACGCCCCTCTCCCCTGCATTCTGCGCGCCGAATCGCGTTCGTGTCGGAGCCGTTCCCGGGGCCGCCGCGACGCCCCCCCAGACGGCGCAGTTTCACAGGCGCGATCCCACCCGTCGGAAAACTTTTCCCACGCGGGAGGGTGCCGCCGTGCCGGCTGGGCGGCGACCGTGAAAAATTTTCAGGCCGCGCCCGGGCGGTCGCCGGGGGTCGCGGCCGGGGCGGTGCGGGCTTTCCGCAGCCGGTCGCGGAGCTTCGCCGCCAGCTCGTAGTTCTCCGCGTGCACCGCGTCGGCGAGCTGCTCGTCGAGCGTGCGGCCCACGTCGTACCGTTGCCGCACCCCCTCGCGCATCTCCTCGAGCCGCTTCACGAGCTCGTCCTCGGAAAACTGCTCCGCTGCGTCGTAGCGGTCGAAGAGATCGCGGAACCGCTCGAGCCCGAGGTTGATCTCGGCGATCGCGGCCTCGGGCCCCTGCTCCTCGAGCAGCGCCAGCGCCCCGGCCTGCACGCGGTGGAAGAGGATGAACGGCCGGTATTGCTCGTGCGAGAGCGTCCATTCGTCGTCGGGCGAATGCTCGCGGACGAAGTCCATGAACGCCAGGCTGTGGTCGGCGTCCTTGGCCGCCCGGCGGTAGTCGCGGAGGGCGAGCCAGCAGATGCGGCGGTGGTAATACTGCACGAACTCACGGTCGGCCTCCGCGCACTGCTCGCGCGAGAGCCGGAACGAGCCCCCCTCGCGGATCGCCTCGCCGACGAGGTAGTCGTAGTAGGTTTCGGCGCCGTGGGGCCGGCTGCCGTCGGGGCGGAGGTCGGTCTCCATCTGCAGGACACCCATGTCGACCCGCATCTGCAGCACCTCTCGGCCGCTGCGGGCCTTGACGAGGCGGGCGTTCACCTCGCCGGGCTTGAACTCCCAGCCCTTGAGCACGGTGTCGATGTCGCGGGGGGATGGCATGGACGGATCCTTCGCAGGCGGGGCGGACGGCGTCGTGCCGCCGACGAGGAAAGTATACCAGCGGCGGCCGCGGCCTTCGCGACGGCGTGCTCACTCCGCGATTCCGCCGCGCAGCCGCTTCGTCTCCGAGCGGCGCCGCTTCGAGTCGAGCCGCTTTTTCACGACCGACCGCGGCGTCTTCGTCGGCCGGCGCACCTTCGGCGGAACGAGCGCCCGCTCGACGATCGCGGACAGTTTCGCGAGGCAGTCGGCGATGTTCCGCGGCTGGTCGCGGTGCCGCTGGCTGGTGATCACGAGCGCCCCCGCGCTGGTGAGCCGCGCGCGTTCGCGGTCGAGGAGCCGCCGCCGCACGTCCTCGGGCAGGTGGGGCGACCGCCGGGCGTCGAACCGCAGCACCGCCTTGCTGCTGGTGCGGTTGACGTGCTGGCCGCCCGGGCCGGCCGAGCGGACGAAGCTCCATTCCAGGGCGTCGGCCGGGATCACGACGCGGCCGACGCGGACCTCTTTTTCTCCGGCCATGGCGGGTAGTCTGGTGGGGGAGGCGGCGGACGGTCGCCGGCCGGCGCAGCGCGATCTCGGGCGCAGGGACGACGCATGAGTATACGGACGGCGGTCATGGCGGCGGCGTGCTGCTCGTGCCTCGGCGCCGCGGCTGCCGAACGGTCCGACCTCTCCACGCGGCCGGGAGAGGACTGGGAATCGTTCCTCGGGCCCACAGGCAACGGCCGCAGCGGGTTCCGCGGGCTCGCCGTGCCGTGGCCCGAAGCGGGGCCGCGCGTCGTCTGGCACGCCGCGCTCGGCGAGGGCTATTGCGCGCCGGCCGTGGCCCGGGGCCGGCTCGTGGCCTGCGACCGGGTCGGCGGGCGGATGCGGTCGCGGTGCTTCGAGGCGGAGACGGGCCGGCTGGTGTGGGAGGCGTCGTACGCGACCGCCTACCGCGACACGTTCGGCTACGACGGCGGCCCGCGGGCGGCGCCGGTGATCCGCGGCGACCGCGTGGTCACGTTCGGCCCCGAGGGGCGGCTCGAGTGCCGCTCGCTCGCCGGCGGGGCGAGCCTGTGGCAGGTCGACACGGCCGCCGAGTACCACGTCGTGCAGAACTTCTTCGGCGTGGGCGCGGCGCCCCTCGTCGTCGCGACCGACGCGGGCGACGTCGTCGTGGTGCAGGTGGGGGGCAGTCCGCCCGGCACGGCGCCGCCGGCGCCCGACCGACTCGACCTCGTCAGGGGGCTCGACAGCGGGCTCGTGGCCTTCGACCTCGCCACCGGCCGCGAGCGTTGGCGGGCGTCGAACCAGCTGGCCAGCTACGCGGCGCCCGTCGCCGCGGCGCTCGGCGGCCGGCAGCGCATCCTCGCGTGGATGCGCGACGAACTGCTGGTGGTCGACCCGGCGGCGGGTGCGGTGTGCGCGCGGTTCCGCTGGAGGTCCGACGAGCTCTTCAGCGTGGTGGCCGCCAGCCCGGTGGCGGCCGGCGACCAGGTGCTGCTCTCGGAGTGCTACGGTCCGGGGAGCGTGCTGCTCGACCTCGGCGGCGACACCCCGCGGGAACTCCGCCGCGACCGGCGGCCGCGGCCGCGGACGGCGCTCATGGCACATTGGGCCACGCCGGTGTTCCACGACGGGCACGTCTACGGCTCGAGCGGCCGCAATGCCGGAGACGCGGTCGTGGCCTGCGCGGACTGGGCGACGGGCGCGGTCACGTGGACCGAGCCCGGCCTCGGCCGGGCGAGCATGGTGCTCGTCGACGGCCACCTCGTGGTGCTCGGCGAGTTCGGCGACCTCGTGCTCGCCCGGGCGTCGCCGGAAGCCTTCGCCGTCGTGTCCCGGGCCCGCCTCGCGGCCGCCGACAGCACACCGCTGCTGTCAGCCCCGTGCTGGGCCGCGCCGGTCGTCGCCCGGGGGCTGCTCTACGTGCGCGGTGCGGGCCGGCTCGTGTGCGTCGATCTCCGCGGCGAGTGAGACGGCCGCGTGTGTGGAAGCACCCGCCCGGTTGGCAATCAGCACAGGCGTACACCGCCTGATGCGAGGCGTAAACCTCATCTGGACAGTCGGCGCGCGGCCGCCGCATACTCCCCACCCTCGCAGGCGGTCCCGGCGCCGCGGGTGACGGCGGCCGGCCTCGACAGGAGCGCTCGAATCCATGGTGTATGCGTCGATCAGCGAACTGACCACGTACCGCTGGGAACTCGCCGACGAGATCGAACTCATCGCCCGGCACGGATTCGACTCGATCTCCCTGTGGCGCACGAAGCTCTCCGACGTCGGCGTGGCGGCGGCGGCGGCGCTCCTCGACCAGGCCGGTCTGCGGGTGGCGAGCGTGCAGTGGGCGGGGGGGTTCACCGGGGGCGACGGCCGGTCGTTCGCGGAGAGCGTCGACGACGCCCTGGAGGCGGTCGACGCCGCGGGGCGGCTCGGGGCCGACGTGCTCGTCGTGCACAGCGGCTGCCGCGGAGGCCACACCGGCAGCCACGCCCGGCGGCTGCTCGCCGACGCGCTCGACGTGCTCGCCCCGGAGGCCCTCGCCCGCGGCGTGACGCTGGCGGTCAAGCCGATGCACCGCTCGGCCGCGGCCGGTGGGAGCTTCCTCACGACCCCCGTCGAGGCCGCCGCGTGGGTGGAGCGGTTCGACCATCCGGCCGTGCGAATGGTCCTCGACCTGTGGCACTTCGGCCACGACCGTGGCCTCGTGCCGCTGCTCGACCGCCTCGTCCCCTCGACGGCGCTCGTGCAGGTGGCCGACCGTCGCGGCCCACCGCAGGCCGACGCGGAGCGGCTGCCGCCCGGGCAGGGAGACCTGCCCCTCTCCGCGCTCATCGCTTCCCTCGTCGAACGAGGCTACGCCGGGGCGGTCGAATTTTCGGCCGTCGGCGAGGCGGTGGAGTCGCTCGGCTGCGAGGAGGTGCTCCGGCAGGCGAGCGCGACCGCCGCGGCGTGGGGTCGGCTCGTCCGCGTGCCCGCGTAAACGGAACCCAGTCCGGCGTGGCGGACGGCCAGGCGAGGGGGTCGGCGAACGCTCGAGGAGCATTCGGCCGCTGCGGCCCACGCGACGATCCAACGGACCGCCCAGCGGTGACTTGTGCCGCCCCCGAGCCGGATGAACGTCACTTCCCCAGCCGTAGGTCCCAGGCTTCGAGCCAGTCGGTCTCGACGGGCTGGAGGGCGAAGTCCTCGCGGAGCCGCTCGTCGAAGTCGTCCATGTGCGCGGCGCCGTAGAAGATCGCGATCCGCCGCCTGCCGCGCCGGATCTCGTCGCGGAGCACACCGAGGGCCGCGGCGTTGCGGTCGGTGATCAGCGACGAGCCCTTCTCGCCGCCGAAGGCGGCGGTGAGCACCTCCATGTCGGTGAACTGCTCGGCCATGATCCGGCGCAGGCGCACCTCACGGTCGCCGCCGAACAAGAGGCCGAAGAGGTCGCCGAACCCCACGTCGGCCGCGCCCGGGCCGGCCTCGCGATCGGCCCGGGCGGCTCCCTCCCTCATGAGCCGGAGGAACATGCCCCACCACGACTCGCCCCGCCTGGCCATCGCGGCCTCGAACTCCTTCGGGGAGAGGTCGGCGTGGACGAAGTTGCGGGCCCGGTAGTCGATCTTCTCGAGCTGGAACTCGAGGCCGAGCATCCGGGTCAGCCCCTGCTGGGCCGAGCCGATCGCCCCGGCGGGCCGGTGGCCCGGCTTCGGGACGCGGGCGTGGTCGGGCGCCACGAGTTCGTAGAGCACGGCGTCGTACCGGCGGAACACGCGGTTGAGCGTGTCGTAGTAGGCCCGGCCGCCGAGGTGGACGGCGGCCACGAGGTCGACCTCCAGGGGCGTGTCCCCGCCGGCCTCGCGGTAGCGCACGATCGACGTGTCGAGGGAGACGGGGTCTCCCCGCTCGTCGCGGCTCAGCCGCAGGAACTCGACCTCCTCGGCCACCGCCGGCTCCGCTCCCGACGCGGCGGGCAGCCACGGCGCGGCGGCCGCGGCAAGCCAGGCAAGCAGGATGGCCCGGGGAACGGTCGCGGGCGGTCCGAACGACGACGGCATGGGGGAGGGCTCCTCGACGGGGCTCCGGTCCGACCCCCGCAGGATACCCGACTTCGCCGGGGCCGCCAGTTTTTCCCGCACCACCGCCACAGCCCCGGCAGGCGTCAGGGTCTGCCAAGTTTCGTCAACTCGGTCGACCGGCACGACCGATACCAGACGAGCAATCCGCATCCGCGGAAGACCAAAGCCTGATCCCCAGGACTACAGCGATGGCCACGAACAAGAGTTTCCGCCGGCTCGAGAGACTGATTCTCACGGTCGCGGTCGCCTGGGCGATCGCGGTGCCGTCGCGGGCCGGCGACTGGATGCCGCTCCTGCCGGATCAGAACTTCTACGACTTCCAATTGTTCGCCCCGCCCGACCTGCAGGACTACGAGATCTACCCCGAGCCGAGCGAGGGGATCTACTTCAACTACGACCGGATCTACTGGGGCATCACGCCGCCGGCGGTGCGGGGCGTCGCCCAGACGCCGAACGGCAACTACCTCATTCCGTATCAGCCGATCTCGCCGCAGGCGATCGCCAAGCTCAACAACGACGCCATCAACGCCGCGATCACGAGCGGCACCACCGGCAGTCTCATCGGCGGCGTGTACACGTTCGGTTCCGACCCGCTCCAGCTCGACCTCAACACGAGCTGGATGCGGACGCGGATGGCCTGGGGCAACCGCTTCGAAGGCGGCTGGATCTACGACAGCCACGGCGTGAACATCGACTATTTCACGCTCGGACAGTCGCAGCAGTTCATGACCGTCAGCGAGTTCGCGGCGGCCTCGCCGACGCAGACGATCACCCAGACGAGCGCCTCGGGAGGCGGCGGCGGCACCGGCGGCGTGGGAACGGTCAGCAACGCCGTCGTGGTGACGTCGGTCAACACGACGAGCCCACCCCCGGACCACTTGATCGCGCAGAAGCTCGTCCAAAACAACTCGACGGGGATCACGAGCGGCGGTGCCGCGATGATCATCCGCCGGGAGCTCGGCCGGCGCGGCAGTGGATCGACCGTGAGGTTCGGGCTCGGCCCGCGGTATCTGCAGTTCGCCGACCGCTACAAGCTGGGATACGAAAGCAACCAGTATCCGTTCAACGTGGGCGGCACGGCGGGCGGCACGACTGGTGGCGGCACGGGCGGCACGACCGGAGGCACCACGGGCGGCACGACCGGAGGCACCACGGGCGGCGCGACCGGGGGCGCGACCGGGGGCGCGACGGGTGGCATCGGCGGCACCGGGGGCCGGATCGGCGGCGGCACCACGGGCTTCGGCGTCGTCAGCACGTCGGCCGGCGACGTGCTGGGGATCACCGGCTATGACACCCTCACCGGCCTCGGGCAGTCGACGCCGCTACAGGTCGGCCAGTGGGAGACCGACACGTTCAACAACATCGTCGGCCCGGAGTTCTCGCTCATGTTCGAGGTGGAGCGGGGCCGCTGGCTGTTTTCGAGCGCCTTCAAGTTCACCGCCGGCTTCAACTGGCAGAACAACCTCTACCGCGGGGCGAACTTTCCCAACACGTTCGCCGCCGACTACCTGCGCACGAGCTTCAGCCTGACCAATGCACCCCAGACGGTGTCGAGCGCTTCTACCACGGTCACGCAGCAGGGGCCGCCGCCGCCGATGTTCCTCCAGCTCTACGGCGTCGGGCAGGACAACGCCACCAACGCCGCCGAGCACCGGTTCGTGTTCACGCCGATCGGCGAGTGGCGGTTCGGAGCCGAGTTCAAGGTGAGCCAGGCGATCCGGCTGCGGGCCGGCTACACCGGCATGTGGCTGGGCAGCATCGCCCGGGCCTCGACGAACACCGGTTACAAGACCGCTGTGAAGGAGGTGCAGTATGCGGAGCCGCTGAATCCGGCTGCGGCCGCGAGCGCCACGAATCCGTGGGTCGTGAAGACGAGGCCCGTCGAGTACAACCGCATCGGCCCGGTCAACGGTGGCCAGGAATACGTGTTCACCAACGGCGTCGATCTGGGCTTGGAGGTGCGGTACTAGGTTTACGGGCAGGCTCGGCATCCTGCCGACCT
>RGVT01000490.1 GCA_010027105.1 Planctomycetia bacterium | reverse complement strand
GTGCCCGACTTCGACTCCAGAATCACGTTCGATCCGACGTTCGTGAAGGCATTCGCCACCCCGGCCGAACCGGTTCCGTAGACGAAATTGAACCCGTTGGCGATGAACCGGCCCGTGCCCGAACTGCTCGACAGCTGCCAGTAGGCCTGCAAGGCCGTGCCGGAGGTCGTCGTCGCGGAGTTCGGCTGCCAGACGCCGGTATTTCCGCTCAAGTCGAACGTGTAGCCGGTCGCATCGATGGCCACGTCGACACGCCCGCTCGCGTCCGGGGCGATGGAGTACGTCGTCAACTGGGGCAGTCCATCGAGGGTGCCGTTCCCCGGGACGAGCGTCAGGTTCGAGCCGAGTTGGACCGTCGTGCCGCCGGGGCCGGCACTGCCGTCGCTGAGATAGAGCTGGCCGATGTTGCCACCGCTCGCCGACGACGTGATCGTGAGCGTGCCGACGGTGGAAAGACGGGTGAACACCCGCCCGAGCGGCACGCCCGCCGAGAGCGTGCTCGAGCCCGTGTACAGCGCGATGCCCATGTTCCTGTCGAACGATGCCGGGTTGAGCGAATTCGCGGTGCCGTACAACTGGAGCGCCATGTCGTTGAGGCTCGCGATGCTCATCGTGCCGCCGGTGACCGTCATGTTGCCGTTGATGCTGAACCGCCGATCGGGAGCGATCGCGTTGTCGATGAACAGCCTGCCGCCGTTCATCGTGAATGCGCCGACACTTTGGCTGATGCCGGAGCTCGAACTCGTCGAGCCGGTCATCACGACCATCCTGTCGAGCGTGACAGAACCGCCGGCATTGAGCGTCACCGGCGTCGTGGTGTTCAACGTGCCGTTGGCCTGGGCGTTGGAGTTGCCGGTGCCCGACGCGTTGTAACCCACGATCCCGAGCCGCAGGTCGCCGCCGGCGTTGACGGTGATGCCGGAAGTGGCCGCCAGCGTCACAGACGCCGCAACGGAGCCCGACATCTGCGGCATCACGAGCAGCGTCGAGGTGCCCGGCGTTGCTCACGGTGAGCGTCGGGGCGGACGTGCCGGTGCCGACGATGGCCGCCGCCGTCGAGTCGGAGACGGTCAGGCTTGCCACGGTCTGCGAGACGCCGTTCAGCGCCACGGTGCCGCCCGTGAAGGCGAGCGTGGTGGCGGTCGGCAGCCGGTTCGCGCCGCCCGAGAGGGCGAGCGTGCCGGCGGAAACCGTGGTCGTGCCCACATACGT
>RGVT01000489.1 GCA_010027105.1 Planctomycetia bacterium | reverse complement strand
GGCGGTGTTCGTGACGCTCAACGCCTGCGAGAGCGACGTGCCCTTGAGGACGGTGCCGAGGTCGATCGTGCCGGAAATCGAGTTGGCCGCGGCTGGGTTCCACACGGTGCCCGAGATCGCGACGGTCTGATTACTGATCACGGCCGTGCCGGGGCCGCCGGTGGACGTGAACGAGATCGTGGCCGAGCCACTCTTCACGCCGGCCGTGGACGTGTTCGCACCACCGAGGCCGACCGAGATCGCCGTGCTCGTGCCGCCGCCGGCGAGGCCTGCGACCGAGCCGGTGAGGCTCGCCTGGCCGGACGTGCTGCCCGTCGCGCCGAGGACTTCGGTGAAGGAGCCGCTCGCGGCGGTGTTCTGGATCGACAGGGCCTGCGTGCCGAAGGTGCCGCTCACGCGGACGTTGCCGAGCGTCACCGGCGACGTGATCGCGTTCACCGCGGCCGCGTTCCAGACCGTGCCGGTCACGGCGACCGATTGCGAGCCGAGCGCGAGCGGCGAGAGGCCAGTGGCCCCGACGCTCGTCGTGCCGGTGCTCGTAAAGCCGAGCGTGACCGTGCCGCTCTTCACGCCGGCCGAGCCCGTGTTCACACTTCCGCCGAGGCCGACCGAGATCGCCGTGCTCGTGCTGCTCGTGAACAGGTTCGTGACCGAGCCGCTGCCTGATGCCTGGCCGCTCGTGCCGCTGATCGTGGCAGCGAGTCCTTCCTGGTAGGCCGCGGCCGCCGTGCCGGTGTTCCAGATCGAGAGCGCTTGCGTGCCGAACGTGCCGCTTGCATAGACGTTGCCGAGCGAGACGGTCGACACCGCCGAGTTGGCACTCGCCGGGTTGTAGACCGACACCGTCACGCCCGAGTTCGTGCCGGCGTTCGCGCTCGTGAGGATATTGACGTTCGTCGCGGTCGAAACCGACGGACTGAACGTGAATGAGCCGCTGCCCACGGGTGTAAACGCCACGTTGCCACTGCTCGAAACGCCCGGGGCCACCGTGCCGCTCGTGCTCGAGAGCGCGCCGAGGCCGCCGGAGAGAACGAGGCCGGTATACGACATCGTGTCGGGATTCGTAAGCGTGGCCGTGCTGCTCGTCACGCTGGCCGTGATCGTCGACGTGCCGCCGACGCGGATCGCTGCAGCGCTCGCCGCCGCGGAGAGGTTGTAGGTGGCCGACGGGGCGTAGTTGAGGATCAGGCTCGTGCTGCCGCCGTTGGTCGAGAGCCAGAAGCCG
>RGVT01000488.1 GCA_010027105.1 Planctomycetia bacterium | reverse complement strand
TCGACGAGGCCGGGGTTGGCCCGGCCGGTGCGGATGCCGGTGAGGGCGTGGCGGAACACCTCCACCGCCTTCTCCATGCGTTCCTCGGCGTCGAGCAGGATCTCGTCGGCGGCCATCGGCGACCTCCCTCGGGGATGACGGACGGATTCAGTCGGCCGGCGTCGCCGGCTCCTCGTCGCGGCGCGGGCCCACGAGCGTGCCCACCCGCTCGCCGGCCACGGCCCGCTCGATGTTGCCCTCGCGCCGGTAGTTGAACACGAGGATCGGCATGCCGTGCTCCATGCACTGCGAGATCGCGGTGGCGTCCATGACGCGGAGGTTCTGCTCGCGGACCTGCTGGTAGGTCAGCTCGCGGTAGAGCAGGGCGTGGGGGTTCTTCTCGGGGTCGTCGGAATAGACCCCGTCGACCCGGGTGGCCTTCATGAGGATGTCGGCGCCGAGTTCCAGGGCCCGCTGGGCCGCGGCCGTGTCGGTGGTGACGTAGGGGCTGCCGGTGCCCGCCGCGAGGATCACGATCCGGCCCTTCTCGAGGTGCCGCCGCGCGCGGCGGCGGATGTAGGGCTCGGCGACCCCGTCCATGCGGATCGCCGTCATCAGCCGGGTCTGCGCCCCGAGGCTCTCGACCGCGTCCTGCAGCGCCAGCCCGTTGATCACGGTGGCGAGCATGCCCATGTAGTGGGCGGTGGCCTCCTGGATCGCGGCGTTGCCCGCCGTGAACGAGCCGCCCCGGAGGATGTTGCCGCCGCCGATCACGATGGCCAGTTCCACGCCCCGCGAGGCGGCCTGCACCGTCTGGCGGGCGATGTGGACCACCTCGTCCATCGCGATGCCCCGCTCGCCGGCCCGCGCGAAGCTCTCCCCGGAGAGCTTGAGCAGGACGCGACGGTAGGGGGTGGAGGACATGACGGGAGCCGGAAGACCGCGACCGGGAACCGCGACGGAGCACCGGACGCGGAGCGTAGTCTACCGATCCGGCGGCGCGGGGGAATCGGCCGGCCGGCCTCCCGGCCCGCGCCCCGGCGCCCGGGTCAGCCGCCCAGCTTCCAGTTTTCCACCGACTTCACCTCGAGGCCGGCGGCCTTGGCGAGCTGGCCGACCGTCTGCTTGTCGTCCTTCACGAAGGGCTGCTCGAGCAGGACGCACTGGCTGAAGAAGTTCCGCAGCCGGCCCTCGATCATCTTGGCGATGATGTTCTCCGGCTTGCCCTCCTTGCGGGCGGCCTCGG
>RGVT01000487.1 GCA_010027105.1 Planctomycetia bacterium | reverse complement strand
TGGCGTAGTCACCTCGAACTCCTCCCGTCTTCTCTTCGAGATGGACGGCGGTGATCGTCATGCCGGGATCGATCGACTTGCACATGTCGTAGATCGCGAGCGCCGCGGCCGTGACGGCGACGAGCGCCTCCATCTCCACGCCGGTCCGGGCCGTGGCCCGGACGACCGCCTCGATCAACACGGCCTCGCCTTCGAAGCCGATCGCCACCTCCACCGCATCGAGCGGCAGCGGGTGGCAGAGCGGCACGACGTCGCTCGTCTTCTTGGCCGCCATGATGCCGGCGAGCCGGGCCGTGGCGACGGCGTCGCCCTTCTCGAGTTCGCCCGCCCTGATCCGCCGGACCGTCTCGGCCCGAGCCACGAGCCGCCCCGACGCCCGCGCCGTGCGCAGCGTGACGGGCTTCGGCCCGACGTCGATCATCCGGATGCCATGCGTTTCTACAGTCATCAGCAACGAGTATAGCCCAGCCGATTCGCCCAAACCGGCTCGGGGCTGCCCCGTTTTCACGAAACCCATCGCCATCGTGGCCTCCGGTTTCTTGGCGAACCTCCGTTCGCTCTCGAGAGCCGGGCCTCCAGCCCGGCAGTCCTAGAGTTGAGGAGGCTTCGGGCTCCCCAGTGCCCCGGTCGCCGGCTTGAGCGACCAGCGCAGGCATGGATGCCGAAGCGCCAGTCGCTAGGAGTGAGCGCAGGCCGGAGGCCGAAGCGAACGTCCGGCGACGGGGTCTGGGGAGCGCGAAGCCGGACGGGCACGACAGGCTGAAGCCTGTCCCACATGAGGGGCACGACAGGCTGAAGCCTGTCCCACATGGGAGCACGACAGGCTGAAGCCTGTCCTATGGAACGGACGGGGCAGCCCCGAGCCGGGTTGAGCGATCTCAGCCGGCGGAAAACGCCGCGGCCCGGTGCGCTTGGGTCGCACCGGGCCGCGGGAATGGAGTCGGACGGAGGCGGGGTCAGACCAGTTCCTTGCGGGCGCCGATCAGCGTACGGAGCCGCTCGGCGAGCAGGGCCACGTCGAACGGCTTCTTGAAGCTCTCGTTGACGTGGTTGCGATCGACGGTGATCTGCGAGCCGTCGTCCGGCAGCAGGGCGATCACGATCGTGTCGGCGTACTCGGGGTTCCGCCGCAGGTTCTGGCAGATCTGCTGGGCGTCGATCCGGCCGATCGAGTAGTCCACCACGATGCAGTCGGGGTGGAAGCTCTCCGCCTGGATGCCGGCCTCGAA
>RGVT01000486.1 GCA_010027105.1 Planctomycetia bacterium | reverse complement strand
CATCGCGTTTTTGCAGCCGGACAGGCAGGATCACATCGAGGCGGCGGATGTACGCACCGCCTGCCGGCGTCGGGGCGTGCAGGTCGGGACGATCGACGCCCTGCTCATCCAGCTCTGTCGCAGGCACGAGCTCACGCTCTTGTCCACAGATCGGGATTTCGCGGCAGCCGCAAGGCATGTTGCGTTTCGGCTGTGGAAGTGAGGTCGTCGGGGAGCGCAGCGCCTCGAGCCACGACACGGACGATCGCCGGGCTCACGCCGGGCCGAGGAGCCATGCGAGGAGGCCCTTCTGCACGTGCATCCGGGCGGCGGCCTCCTCCACGACCTTCGTAGCCGCAGAGTGGCACTCTGCGGCAGCGGCAATGCAGAGCCCCACTCTGTGGCATGGTGCGAGATCGACAGGCCGTCGCTGCTGCCGTCGTGTCTCGACTTTGGCACGCTGCCGCACGTGCTCGGCGATCCGGCCCACGCCGCCGACACGCTGCTGGGGTTTCGGCTCCCCGCGCTGCGACTGGGGATGCGGAGCAAGGAGGCGGCACACGCGAAGTTCTACGTGTTCGACGCAGGCGTCGCCCGTGCCGCGGCCGGCTGGGCGCGCGAGACGATGCCGGAGGAGTGGAAAGGCCATTCGTTCGAGACCCTCGCACTCGTGTATCTGGGAACGAAGACGATCGTGGCGGACGGCGTGACGGTGATGCCGTTTCCGGAGTTCAGCCAACGGCTGTGGGCGGAGAAAATCTCTGAAACCCATTCCTGCAAGGGGCCTCCCGCTTGACACGGTTGCCGCACGGCTTTATGATACACAAATGTTCACATGACAGGAGGCGTGCCCATGACGGTCGAAACAATCCGGGAATTCATCCGCCGCGAGCCCTTCGAGCCCTTTATCATCCGATTGTCGAACGGCGAAGTGCACGAGGTGCCGCATCCGGAATGCGTGGCGCTCACGAAGACGAAGGTCGTCGTCACCTACCCCGATGAAGACCGCGTGGTGCACTGCGGCCTGCTGCACGTCAACTCCGTCGAGGCGCTCCAGCGGGCCTGATGGTGGTGCAGAACGCGGCAGCGGTTGCCGTGAGACGCGGGTTCGCCCGCGCGGTTGCCCGCCGCGAGCAGAAGCGCGTCGCCGAACTCTTCGGCAAGCTCGAGTGGGACGCGGCGTTCGACTACAAGGCCGAGCGGTCGCGCCGCCGATGAACATCCTCGTCGACACGAGCGTGTGGTCGCTGG
>RGVT01000485.1 GCA_010027105.1 Planctomycetia bacterium | reverse complement strand
ATGAAAGATATCTTTCATATTTTAATACTAGAATAATAAATGTTTTTTTTTTTCACATCTTTTTTTTTGTTTTCTAAAAGTTACTTGAAAAATAAAAGAACTGAAAGCAACGAAATGAGTATTATTTTTTACACAACATGGATTTGATTATCATCATCCTAATTTATATGAAAATCTAATAAACATAACGAATGAATCATGATGAGGATAATGATGAATAGATAGATCTCAAGTAATCGAATGAGCACGTTTCTTGGTTTACCTGATGATAAATGGTATGATAACTACGACAAAAAAAAAAACAATACAACAAGAAATAAAACAACGACATACTTCATACTTCATACTTCATCATACTTCATACTTCATACTTCATCATACTTCATACTTTCATACTTCATACTTTCATACTTCATACTTATTCTGCAACATTTTTGCGGTCATCATTACAAAAACAAAAAGCAAATATTTTTTTTTTTTGAATTATGTTGTCTTATTATTAGAACATCATCATAATAAATTTTTTTTTTCTAATAGTACTAGGGAAATATGACATTTCACAAAAATACCGCCTTAATCATTGAACCGAGAAATTTGTCACATCCGTTACAACAAATTATATGTGAATTTTCTTGTAAATTATCAACAGAACAATGGATAATTGTTTTTTATTGTGGAAAAGGAATGAAAACAACATGGGAACAAGTCTTTGAAGATATTCATGAAAATATAGAAATAAGAGAGTTATCTGTCAATAATCTTACATCTTCCGAATATTCCATGTTTTGCAAGAAAAAAGAATTATGGACCTCTTTATATGGCGATTTTGTTCTTGTATTTCAATTAGATACATTCATAAAAAATGAACCGCCTTATACGATAGACTATTTCATGAAATTAGGACATTCCTATATTGGAGGAAATATGTCTTATTCATGGCAAGAAATACAATCTTCTCATTTAGAATCATACAGAAATTGGAATGGAGGATTGTCTCTAAGAAAACGACAGGACATGATTCATATTATTGATTATCTTGGTGAAAATAATCTTGCAGAAGATGTTTATTTTGTGAAGGGATGCATGGAGTTAGGTTTTGGACACGGTAATGATGAAAAGTCATCTCATTTTGCTATTCATACTATATATAAAGATGATTTTTTTGGAGGACATCAACCTTCTTCACATGTCCTCCGTCAATTATCGTTGAAACAAAAAAATTGCTTACAACTTATTGAAAATGATGGTTTAAAAT
>RGVT01000484.1 GCA_010027105.1 Planctomycetia bacterium | reverse complement strand
CTCCACCACCTTCTGCGAGTCCACCGGCTCGGCCACGTGGATCGCCGGGGCCGGGGCGCGGAACGCCCGGAGCTCGGCGAGCAGGTCGGCCTTCACGGCCGCCTTCACTTCCTCGATCATGCTGACGTTCTCCTTCGGGGCGGCTGGGGCCGCGCCTTCGATCTTCTGCTCCACGGCGACGCTCGCCGTGGCTTCCGCGGCGACCGGCTGGTCGACGTCGGGCGTTTCGCTGGCGTGGTCCGCCATGAGCTCATCCTCTTTCGCTTCGGCAGCGATCGCCGCGGACGTGTTGGCGTCCGCACCAAACAACACCACAGAGACCTCCCGGAGCGTGCTCGCACGCACGACCGAGATCGGACCGGTGAACTCCCGGCCGTTTACGGTGACAGTCTCGCCCGGCGCGATGTTCTCGATGCGGTTGACGTCCGCACCGATCGACGCCTGGAACTTCCAGCCACGACGGGCATACCCCAGCACGCGATCGACCAGCGGCCCGTCGCCGATCACGTCGCCGGCCACGATCAGGTCCTGGCCGGAGTTGTCCTTCCGATCGGCCTGGCCGATCGCCGCCTCGAGCGAGTAGTCGTGGCCGTACATCACGGCCACGTTGCCGCTGGTGTCCATGCCCGCCAGGTCGACGACCAGCGGGTTTCGCGACCACGACTGCCGGATCGCCCGGCCCGTGTAGCCCACGAGCTCGAAGCGAGCCATGCCGCCGGCGGACGTGCCGTCGGCCGCCACCGGTGGAGTCGTCACGGAAAAATGAGCGTCGGTCGTGATGTGTTTCATAGGAATTCGATCAGTCCATCGAGGTCGTCGTCATCGTCCCAGTCGAAGTCCCACATACGTGCTCCTCCGAAAGAGATGCTTCAGCCCGATCGTCCGACTGTGCCACCTTGTTCGCCCAGCTGCGGCCCGCGTCGCCGCCCCACAACGCCCACGCGATGCGCCCCGCCGATGGATAGCCCTCTTCGCCAGGGCGCCAGCCCTTGGCCTTCTTGTCGACCTCGTGGCGAGCGAAGTAGCTCACCATGCGGTTGACGGTGTCCATCGACAACGCCCGCCCGGCGGCAATGTCCCTCGCGCGGGCCACGCCGACCGCGGTGCCGCCGCGGCCATACTCGCGGCGCCACTCCAAGCCGCGCCTGGCCTCCTCGCGGGCACCCTTCGGCGGCACGTGCCCGTCGGCTGCCTGCATTGCCTGTGCGTTCGCGTTGGGGTCGCCATCGCCGCCGTAGTTCACCTCCGGCTCGAGGTCC
>RGVT01000483.1 GCA_010027105.1 Planctomycetia bacterium | reverse complement strand
GCCGCGGCCAGCAGGGCCACGGTGCCCGTCACGTGCGGCGCGGCCATCGACGTGCCGCTAGCCGGCTGGCCGGCACCATCGGCGACGGCCCGTCCGGCAGGCGCGACGTCGACCTCTACCGGGTGGCGCTCCAGGCGGGGCAGGTTTTCGTGATCGACGTCGCGGCGCGGCGGCTCGCCAACCCGTCGCGGCTCGACAGCTACGTGCGCCTATTCGATGCCCGGGGCACCGAACTGGCGTCGAACGACGACGCCCGCGGATCCCTCGACAGCTACCTGGCGTTCACGCCGCGCGTGTCGGGCACCTACTACGCGGGGATCTCCGGCTACCGCAACGCCTCCTACAACCCCGTCAACGGCCGCTGGGCCGCGGCGGGCTCGACCGGAACCTACGAGGTGACGTTCTCGCTCGGCGCGGTCCCGGGGACTCCGGCGATGCGGATGCTGGGATTCCGCGATGACGCGCCGACGGCCGCTCCGGCCGTCGCCCCAGCCCGGGCAGCCGAACTTTCCCCGGCGGCCTTCGCCGCCTGTGCCCTGCAGATCGACGGCCCTCCGACCGGGCGGCAGACGCGGCGCCGGTGAGGGCTCAGCCCTGCTGCGGCATCTTCCCACCCACCCGCTGCTTCGCCGCGGAGGTGCCGGTCTCGACCTCTTCGCGGCGCGACGCGATCCAGCCGTCGACGCCCCACGGCCCGCCGCCGAAGGCCACCAGCGAGAGGAGCCCGCCACCGATCGCCATGTTCTTCATGAACTGGATCGTCTGCGCCTGCCGCTGGCCGGGGTCGGCGACCGTCCAGAAGTCGTGGAAGTAGTAGGTGGCCGCCGCCAGGAAGACGATCAGGAAGAAGGCGCCGATCCGGGTCCACGCGCCGAGGACGAGCGACAGCCCTCCGAGCAGGAGCAGGCCGATCGCCCCCACGAGCGCGAGCGTGGGGAGCGGCACGCCCTCCTGCTGCATGTAGTCGGCCGTCGCCTTGAAGTGGAGGATCTTGTTACCGATGGCGCTGGCCAGAAAGATCGCCGCGAGCATGAGCCGGGCCAGCAGCGACACGAGCCCTCGCGCGAACGACGCCACCTGTTCCATCCGCCCACCTCCTTCTCCAGCCGTTCGACTCTCCGGAAGCGGAATCGTCGCCCACGAAGCCACGGGCGGGCAAGCCCAAAAAAGCGGCGGGCTCGTCCCGCGTGATGCGTCGCCAGGACGGCGACCGCCCGGCAAGACAACCCTCGGCGTTGTCTTCGCCGGGCCTAGCGGGA
>RGVT01000482.1 GCA_010027105.1 Planctomycetia bacterium | reverse complement strand
GCGCGATCTGCGAGGCGGCGATCTGCTACACGGGCGACGTGCTCGATCCCGCGCGCACGAAGTATTCGCTCGACTACTACGTGAAACTCGCCAAGGAACTGGAAAAGCTCGGAGCCCACATGCTCGCCATCAAGGACATGGCGGGCCTCTGCAAGCCGTTCGCCGCCGGGAAGTTGGTGTCGGCACTGCGTGCTGAAATCGGCATCCCGATCCACTTCCACACGCACGACACGTCGGGGGCCCAGATGGCGGCGCTCCTCGAGGCGGCCAAAAACGGCGCGAGCGTGGTCGATGCCGCGTTCGCCCCGTTCGCCGGCCTCACGAGCCAGCCGAATGTGAACGCGCTCGTCGATGCCGTTCGCCACACGCCGCTCGACACCGGCCTCGACCCCGAGCCGCTGCGGCACATGGCGCACTACTGGGCCGCGGTCCGCGACCACTATACGGCCTTCGAGTGCGACATGAAGGCCCCCGACGCCGATCTCTACCTCCACGAGATGCCCGGAGGGCAGTTCACGAATCTCCTCGAGCAGGCCAAGGCCCTCGGCCTCGGCGATCGCTGGGAGGAGGTCTGCCGGGCCTATGCCGACGTCAATCAATTGCTCGGCGACATCGTCAAGGTGACGCCGACGAGCAAGTCGGTGGGCGACCTCGCGCTCTTGCTCGTCACCAACGGCATGCAGGCCTCCGACCTGCTCTCCGACTCGCGCGAGCTCGCCTTCCCCGACTCGGTGCTCGACCTCGTGGCGGGCCGGATGGGCCAGCCGCCGGGCGGCTTCCCGCCGGCCGTCGTGAAGCGGATCGTGCGCGACGGCAAGGTGGTGACGGGCCGGCCGGGCGAGTCGCTGCCGCCGGCCGATCTTCACGCCGCCGAGAAGAAGACGGCCGCGATCGTGGGGCGGACCGCGTCGCCCCGCGAGGTGCTCTCCTGGCTGCTCTATCCCCGTGTGTTCGAGGACTATGCCCGGCACGCGGCCAAGTATTCCGACGTGAGCGTGCTGCCGACGCCGGCATTCCTCGAGGGCCTGAAACCAGGCGAGGAACTCGCCGTGGAGATCGAGCCCGGCAAGACGCTCGTGATCCGCCTGCTGACGGTGGGCGAGCCGCACGCCGACGGCACGCGGACGGTGTTCTTCGAGTTGAACGGCCAGCCGCGGAGCGTGTCGATCGCCGACAAGAGCCTCGAGGCCAAGGTGCAGCGGCGGCCGAAGGCGGTGGCAGGCGATGCACGCGAAGTCGGAGCCCCGATGCCGGGGCTCG
>RGVT01000481.1 GCA_010027105.1 Planctomycetia bacterium | reverse complement strand
CAACACCTACACCGGCACGACGGCCGTGCAGGCGGGCGAACTCAAGCTCAACGGCTCGCTCGCGACCTCGCAGCTCGCGCTCGCCGCGGGCGCCACGCTCTCGGGCACCGGCTCGATCGCCGGCGACGTCTCGATCGCGGGCACGCAGTCGCCGGGCAACTCCCCGGGCGTGCAGAGCATCGGCGGCAGCCTCTCCTACGCCGACGGCTCGAGCGTCACCTGGGAACTGGCCGACAACACGGCGGCCCTGGCGGATCGCGGGATCGACTTCGACGGGATCAACGTGGGGGCGAACCTCACGTTCTCGGGGTCGACGACGCTGAATCTCGCGTTCAACAACTCGGGGAGCCTCGTCAACTGGAACGACACGTTCTGGAGCACCGACAAACTGGGCACGAACGGCTGGCTACTCTACGACGTGGCAAACTCGACGACCGGGCTCTCGAACCTCTCGGTCAACCAGATCGACTGGCTCGATGCCTCGAACCAGAGCCTGCTTGGCATCCGTCCCTACGCCTCGTTCGGCCTCGAGCAGGTGGGCAGCGACGTGTATCTCACGTTCCAAGCCGTGCCCGAGCCGTCGTCGCTCGTGCTCCTCGGCATCGGCGGGGCGCTGGCAGGCTGGGTCGCGCGGCGGCGGAGGTAAGGCTCTGTCGCCAGCGCGTCGCCCTCATGCGGGAAAAGGTGACTGCCACCAAAATTGGAGAAGGTGGCATGCAGGGCGTTTTCCTCGTCTGGTATGATGATATTGATGAAACCGCTCTCGCGAATCACGTTCGATCCTGCCGTAATGGGTGGCAAGCCATGCATCCGAGGCATGCGGGTGACCGTCGGCACGATCGTGGGTCTTGTCGCCGAAGGCCATGATCGGGGCGAGATTCTCGCGCTCTACCCTTATCTTGAGCCTGAAGACATCGATCAAGCGCTGTCGTATGCCGCCTGGCGAGCCGAGGAGATCGACGTTCCCCTCGCCCCGGCATGAAGCTCGTCATCGACATGAACCTGCCGCCATCATGGGTGCAGGTGCTCGAGGCCGGCGGTCATGACGCCGTGCATTGGTCGAGCGTCGGTCTTCCAAAGGCATCGGATCGCGACATTCTTCGCTGGGCCCGTCACAACGGGTATGTCGTGTTCACGCACGACCTTGACTTCGGGGCGATCCTGGCGGCCACCGGGGCGGATTCTCCCAGTGTGATACAGATTCGAAGTCAAGACGTGACACCGATCGGAATGCGAAAACGCATTCTCGCCACGCTCGCGCAGTTCGC
>RGVT01000049.1 GCA_010027105.1 Planctomycetia bacterium | reverse complement strand
ATCGGCGTCTGAGCAAAACCCACGAGTCCTGTACTCTCAACACGACCGGAGTCGAGCATGCCTACCGCCGGCTCCGAGTGGGGCTGGTCAACAAGCGCCCTGCCGGAGAGCAGTGCATCAGCAAGCGGGACGCTTGCCCAGCCCGAGTCGCTACACTGCCGGCATGGATCAACAGCCGCCCAGCCTGACGACGCCGCTCGAGCGGCTGCCGGGGGTGGGGACGGCGCGGGCCCGGAGGCTGCGGGCGGTCGGGCTCGTGACCGTGCGCGACGCGCTCGTGCACTTTCCCCGTGCATACAAAGACTTCAGCGGTGCGCATGCGTTCGCCGACCTGGTCGAGGGGGAGCATGCGGCCGTGAGCGGCACCGTGGCCGACGTGCGGCAGCGGACGACGGCGCATGGTCGCTCGATGCTCACCGTGCTCGTGGAGGGGCAGGGGGGCAGCGTGCGCGGCGTGTGGTTCAACATGCCGTTCATGGCGAAGAAGTTCGCCGTGGGCATGACCGTCGTGTTCGCGGGTGAGCCGAAGCGGGCCGGCGCGGCGTGGGAGATGTCGCATCCCGAAGTGCGGTTCTGTGCGGCCGGTGAGGACCCTGTGCGCGGCGAATACCTGGCCGTGTACAAGCTGGCGGAGGGCGCGCGGCAGTCGGACGTGCGGCTGGCCGTGCAGGCGGCGCTCGCCCACGCCGGCGACACGCTCGAGGAGGCGTTTCCCGAGGAGTGGCTCGCGAGAAAAAACCTGATGCCGATCCGCGACGCGATGCGCGAGATCCACGTGCCTGCGAGCCTGGAGGCGAAGGATGCCGCCACGCGGCGGCTCGTCTACCAGGAGCTGTTCATGCTGCAGCTGGCCCTCCGGCTCCACCGGGCGCAGCAGCAGGATCGCAAGGCGGCCCCCGTGATGGTCGTCGACGCCCGGCTCGACGGTCGGATCCGGGCCCGGATGCCGTTCGAGCTCACGCCCGATCAGGATGCGGTGATCGCCGAGATCGCAGCCGACCTCGCCAAGCCCGAGCCGATGAACCGTCTGCTCCAGGGCGACGTGGGAAGCGGCAAGACGGTGGTCGCCCTGTATGCGATGCTCGCGGCCGTGGGGTGCGGGCACCAGGCCGCCCTCATGGCCCCGACGGAGCTCTTGGCTCGCCAGCACCTCGCCACGCTCGAGCAGCTGCTCGTGAAAGGGCGGGTGAATCTGGAGCTGCTCGTCGGCGGCCAGACGCAGGCCCAGCGCCGCAAATCGCTCGAGCGGATCGCCGCCGGCGAGTCGCAGATCGTGATCGGCACGCAGGCCCTCGTGAGCGGCGCCGTGCCCTTCAAGAGCCTGGGAATCGTCGTGATCGACGAGCAGCAGCGGTTTGGCGTGATCCAGCGGGCCACGCTCCAGGAGGGGCAGGCGGAGCCGCACGTGCTCGTGATGACGGCCACGCCGATTCCGCGCACGGTGGCTCATGCACTCTACGGCGATCTCGACTATTCCGTGATCGAGCACGGGCCGGCCGGTCGGCAGCCGGTGCGCACGTATCGCGTCGTGCCCGATCACGAAGAATCGTGGTGGGAGCACGTGCGAGAAAAGGTGCGCGAAGGGCGGCAGGGATATGTCGTGGTGCCCGCCATCGAAGATTCGAAGCGGGGCCTGGCCACGATCGCCTCCGCCTTCGAGGAGCTGGCGAACGGCCCGCTCGAGGCGTTTCGGCTGTCGCTCGTGCACGGGCGGCTGAAGACGGCCGAGAAGCAGGCGATCATGGACGATTTTCGCGACGGGAAGCTCGACGTGCTCGTGTGCACGAGCGTGATCGAGGTGGGCATCGACGTGCCGAATGCCACGGTCATGACGATCCTCGACGCCGAGAGTTTCGGATTGTCGCAGCTCCACCAGCTGCGGGGCCGCGTGGCGCGGGGCGCCGTGGCGGGCATCTGCGGCGCGGTCACGCCGTCGGGCACGGAGCCGCAGCCGCGGGTCGATGCGTTCGTGGCCTCGACCGACGGATTCGTGCTGGCCAACAAGGACATGGAACTCCGCGGCCCCGGCGAACTGCTGGGAACGCGACAGAGCGGCACGATGTCGCTGTTCATCGCCGACCTGGTGAAGAACGTTGAACTCGTGGCCGAGTCGCGCCGCGACGCCTGTGATCTCTTCGAACGCGACCCCACGCTCGCCGATCCGGCTCACGCCCGGCTGAGGAAGGTGATCCTCGATCGCTGGGGTGACACGCTGGGGCTGGGACGCGTAGGATGAATGTCCGAACGGTGTCCCGAGTCCCGCTCCGCCAGGAAGGATGCCATGCAGGTCGTTCATCGGATCGCGGGAGTGGTCGCCGCGATTGCCATCGTCGCCATCGGCCGGATGTCGGTCTATTCCGCGGAGCCGATCGGTGATGCGGCCGTAGCCCGTGACCGGGCGCTCTATTCAGGCACGTGGCGACTGGTGGCGGTGGAAGCCAACGGGGAGGAGAAGCGCGAGCAGGACCGCACGGTCATCGTGGTCAACCGTCTCGATGGCAGCTGGACGATGACGATCGACGATCTCGAGACGCATCACGGCGAAAGCCGGATCGACCCGCTCGCCAGCCCTCCGGAGATCGCCATCGAGATCACCGGAGGCGACGGCAGCGGCACTGTGCTCCGCGCGATCTACGAGGTGGGTGAAACGAGGCGGCGCATCTGCTTCCGCGGGGAACAGGGATGGCGACCCCGTGAGTTCCGCACTCAGTCAGGCGACGGCGCGGTGCTCGTGACGTTCGAGAAGGTTGCAGACGCTACCGCGCCGTGAGCGGCTCGGCCGACCGCCACGAAGTGCCGTCGCGCTCCACGCGGTGGTAGAGCGTGTCGCGCTCCACCGGCTCGCGGCCCGCCTCGCGGATCAGCCGCCGGATGTGCTCCACGGAGAGCACCTCGGGCGTCGTGGCGCCGGCGTCGTGGTAGATGAGCTCGTGCCGGACGGTGCCGTCGATGTCGTCGGCGCCGTAGGCGAGCGCCGCCTGGGCCGTGCCGATGCCGAGCATGATCCAGTAGGCCTTCAGATGGTCGAAGTTGTCGAGTACGAGCCGGCTCACGGCCATCGTGCGCAGGTCCATCGCCGGCGAGGGCTTGGCGATGTGCGCGAGCCGCGTGTTGTCGGGGTGGAAGGCGAGGGGGATGAAGGTCTGGAAGCCGCCCGTCTCGTCCTGCAGGTCGCGGAGCCGCAGCAGGTGGTCGGTGCGGTGGAAGGCGTTTTCGATGTGGCCGTAGAGCATCGTGGCGTTGCTCCGCAGGCCGAGTTCGTGGGCCGTGCGGTGCACTGCGAACCATTCCTTCGTGTCGGCCTTGTGCTCGCAGATCCTGTCGCGGACCTCGGGATGAAAGATTTCGGCGCCGCCGCCCGGCAGGCTGCCGAGGCCCGCGTCCTTCATCTCCACGAGGATGTCGCGGATCGACCGCTTCGTGAGGTGGCAGAACCAGTTGATCTCGACCGGCGTCCAGGCCTTGAGGTGCAGCGCGGGGTAGGCGTCGTGGAGCAGACGGATCACGTTCAGGTACCAGTCGTAATCCTTCTGATGGTGCAGACCGCCGACGATGTGCATCTCGGTGGAGCCCGAATCGACCGCCTCCAGGCCGCGGGCCAGGATCTGCTCGTCGCTCATGACGTAGCCCCGCTTGTCGCGGAGGTCGGCCCGAAAGGCGCAGAACGTGCAGCGGTAGACGCAGACGTTGGTGGGATTGAGGTGGGTGTTGATGTTGTAGTAGCCGAGGGTGCCGTTCTTCCGCTCCCGGACCAGGTTCGCGAGTTCGCCGAGCTCGTGGAGGTCGATCCGCTCGTCCCAGAGCGATTCAGCCTCGGCGGCATCGAGCCGCGCGCCGGCCTCCACCTTCTCGCGGACGGCATCGAGCGACGGGGCGACGGCGCGGATCATGGCTGACTCCTTTCAATACCACAGGTCGAGGGCGATGGCGGCGAGCAGGACGAGGCCGATCACCGCGTTGGCGGTGAAAAAGGCGTCGTTGACCCGCGAGAGATCGTCGGGCCGCACGAGCGCGTGCTCCCAGGCGAGCAGCGCCACGATCGCGGCCAGGGCGAGCCAGTAGATCGGCCCGAGCTGCGGCACGACGAGCGGCAGGCCGGCCAGGCAGAGGATCGTGACCGCGTGGAGCAGTTTGGAAACCTCGAGCGCCCGCGGCACGCCGAGGCGGGCCGGGATGCTCTCGAGCCCATGCCCGGCATCGAACGACGCATCCTGGCAGGCGTAGATCACGTCGAAGCCCGCGACCCACACGGTGACGGCCAGGCCCAGGATCGCCGCGGGGAGGATGTCGGCCGGGCTGTCGGCGAGCCGGCCGCCGCGCAGGGCGATCCAGGCCGCGACGGGCGCCAGGCCGAGCGCGGCGCCGAGCCACACGTGGGCCAGCGGCGTGAACCGCTTGGCGAAACTGTAGCCGAGCAGCCAGGCGAGCACGGGGGCCGAGAGCACCAGCGGCAGCCAGTTGGGGAGGAAGAGGAGCGTGGAAGCGATGAAGGCCGCGGCGGAGCCGGCGACGAGCGCCAGCACCTCGCCGGTGCCCACGACGCCCCGCGGCAGGTGCCGACCCGCGGTCCGGGGGTTCGCCGCGTCGATGGTGCGGTCGACGAGCCGGTTGAACGCCATCGCCGCGGTACGGGCCGTGACCATGCAGAGCAGGATGCCGGCGATCGCCCGCGGCCAGTGGATCTCCGGGCCGCCGTCGGCCTGGAACCGCAGGGCGATGAGCGTCGCCATCAGGGCGAACGGCAGCGCGAAGACCGTGTGGCTGAACCGCACGAGATCGAGGTAGGTGCGGACGGTCGCCGTCAGCATGGCACGGATCCCCACCGGGTCACGAGCGAATTGGCCACGCCGAGCTGATCGCAGATCCGCGCCACCACGAAGTCGACGAGGTCGGCCACGCTCTCGGCGCCGTGGTAGAAGCCCGGCGCCGCGGGGAGCACCACGCCGCCCGCCTCGTGGATCGCCTGCATGTTCTTGAGCTGCGGCAGGGAGAGCGGCGTCTCCCGCGGCACGACCACGAGCTTCCGCCGCTCCTTGAGGTGCACCTCGGCGGCCCGGTGGATGAGGTTTTCGCCGACCGCGTGGGCCACGGCCCCGAGCGTGCTGCCACTGCACGGGCAGATCACCATCGCCGCGGTCAGAAACGAGCCGCTCGCGATCGGCGTGAGCAGGTCCTTGTAGTGGTGGTAGTGCAGGGTGCCCGCCACGGGCGGCGCCGCACCCAGCAGCGTCTCGAGCCGGAAGGCGTCGAGGTCGATCCGCCGGCCGAGCTCCTGCTCGATCACCGCCTGCCCCGACGCGCTGATCGACAGATGCACCTCGCGGCCCGCGGCGAGCAGCACCTCCAGCAGCCGCACCGCGTAGGGAGCGCCCGAGGCGCCCGTGACGCCCACGACGAGCGGCAGCGATTCGGATGGCGTCACGCGTCGGTCTCCGCGGCCCGCGTGGCGATCGAGAGCGTGGCGATGCCGAACGTGAGCGGCACCTGCTCGACGCGGTCGAACCCCGCGGACCGGACGAGCGCAGCGAGGGCCGCGCCCGCCGGAAACTCCTCGACGCTCCTGTTGAGATACGTGTAGGCGTCGGAGGCGTTCCGCGCCACGGCGTTGCCCACGAGCGGGAGGATGCGGCGGAAATACCAGAGGTAGAGGCCGCGGACGAGCCGGTTCGCCGGGAGCGAGAACTCGAGGATGGCCAGCCGGCCGCCCGGCACGAGCACGCGGGCCATTTCGGCGAGGCCGCGGGAGGTGTCGGCGATGTTCCGCAGGCCGAATGCGACCGTGACCAGATCGAACGAGCGGTCGGGGAAGGGGAGGTTCATGGCGTCGGCCTCCACCCACTCGATGCGGCGGCCGGCCCGGGCCGACTTCTCCGCGCCGCGCTCGAGCATCGGCCGGCAGAAGTCGCCGGCCACGATCCGCACGCCGGGCCCGGCCGCGGCTGCGTAGGCGATCGCCAGGTCGCCCGTGCCGGTGCAGCAATCGAGGATCGCGCCGGCGCCGGGGGGCGGGGCCCGCCGCACCGTCGTGCGCCGCCAGAGCACGTCGATGCCGCCCGAGAGCAGCCTGTTCACGAGGTCGTAGCGGGGTGCGATCTCCGCGAACATGCCGCGAACCTTCGCCCCGCTCTTGTCGACGGCGGGCGCGGGAGGGTCGATCGTGGCGGAGGCGGTCGGCATCTGGAGGGAATCGTGGGCGGGGCGAACGAGTTCGGCCGCTTGTATCGTAGGCCGGACGACGCCCGCGCGGGAGGTATCGGGACTGCGGCCCCTGTAAACTCTGCAGGCGGCCGATTTTTGCCGGTCGTGCCGCCGCGACGTAGCCTTGACCGAGCGGGTCGACGGCAACGGCCCGGGATGCCGACTCCTGTGAGCGTCATGGCAACACATGCGGGATCGTCGCAGGCTGTGTCCGCGAAAACCCGGATCGTGCTCGTCGGCCGTGCGGCCGACAACGACCTTGTGCTGCGGCAGCCGAGCGTCTCGGCCCGGCACGCGCGGGTGGTCGTGGGCTCCGACGGCATCTGGATCGAGGACCTCGGCAGCCGCAACGGCACGTTCGTGGGCACGCCGCCGCGAAAGGTCACCCGCGAGCCGATCGAGATCGACACCCCGCTCGTCTTCGGCGACGCGGCCCTGCCCGCCAACGCGCTTCGCGACCTGCTCGAGCGCACGCAGCCGCGCCCGACCGACGAGGGCGTGATCCATCTCGACGAGGCGGCGCTCGTCACGTTCGGCCGCGGCGCCGGCGCGAGCGTGCCGGTGGATCATCCGCTCGTCTCCGCGGTGCACGCGTCGGTGGCCGTCGACCGCGGCCGCGTGATCGTCCGCGATCTCGGCAGCGCGGCCGGCACGTTCGTCGACGGGCGGCGCATCGGGCGGCCCGTCGAGATCGCCCCCGGCACGCTCGTGCAGGTGGGCGACCAGCGGTATCGGCTGTCGGGCGACGCGCGGTCGCTCGAGCCGGTCGACACGTCGGCCGACGCGATCGAGGCGGCGGGCGTGGCCGTCGACGCCGCGGGCCGGCGGCTCCTCGAAGGCGTGTCGCTCGTCGTCCAGCCGGGAGAGTTGGTGGCGATCATGGGCCCGAGCGGGGCCGGCAAGAGCACGCTCCTGTCGGTGCTCAACGGCCAGGTGGCGCCGGCCGCGGGCCGGATCGTGATCGGCGGCCTCGACCTCCACGATCACTTCGACCTGTTCCGCGGCCGGATCGGCTACGTGCCGCAGGACGACATCCTCCACGCCGACCTCACCGTCCGGCAGGCGCTCTGGTATGCCGCGCGGCTGCGGCTCCCGGCCGACATGGCCGACGCCGAGATCGACCGCCGCATCCGCCAGGTGATCGCCCAGCTCGGCCTCGAGGGCACGGAGCACACCCGCGTCGGCGACCAGCGCAAGCGCGGCGTCAGCGGCGGGCAGCGGAAGCGGGTGAACCTCGCCATGGAACTGCTCTCCTCGTCCTCGACGAGCCCACCTCCGGGCTCTCCAGCACCGACACGATCTCGGTGCTCGACCTGCTCCGATCGCTCGCCGACGCCGGCAAGGCGATCCTGGTGACGATCCACCAGCCGAGCCTCGAGGCCTTCCGGAAGTTCGACGCCGTGGCGGTGATCGCCCGCGACGGTTCGACGCGGCAGATCGGCCGGCTCGCGTGGTTCGGCCGCGCCTGGCCGGACGCGGTCAACTTCTTCGAGCCGCCCGCCCCCGGCGCCCCGCATCCGACGACCGCCGACGGCCTGCTCCGGGGCCTCTCGACGCGGCCCGTGGCCGACTGGGTGCGGCAATGGGAGCGGTCGGTGGCCAAGTCGATCTGGGTGGACGCCCGGGCCGGGGCCTACGCCGACCGATCCGGCACGCGGCCGCGGCCCGGGCCCCGTCCGGTCGAGCGGCTGGCCCAATGGGCCACGCTCGTCAAACGCGGCCTGGCCGTGAAGGCGGCCGACCGCTGGAACACGGCCGTGCTGTTCCTGCAGGCGCCCCTCGTGGGCTGCCTGATCGCGGCCGTGTTCTCCAAGGTGCTGCGGGCGTTTCCCACGGCCGAATCCTGGCCGCACGCGGGCGTCAACATGGCCACGATGATGTTCGTGACGGCGCTGGCGGCGATCTGGTTCGGCTGCTCGGCGACGGCCCGCGAGATCGTCGCCGAGTGGCCGATCTACCGGCGCGAGCGGATGGTCGGGCTCTCGATCCTCTCCTATCTCGGCTCGAAGACCGCGCTTCTGCTCGTGGTGGCGGCCGTGCAGGCGGCGCTCCTGCTGGGGATCGTGGCCTGGGCCTGCGACCTCAAGAGCCCGTGGTGGCATCTGTATCTCGTGCTCTACACGGCGGGGCTCGCGGGCGGCGCGGTCGGCCTCGTGGTGTCGGCCACGCTGCGGACCTCCGAGGCCGCGACGGCGATCCTGCCGGTGCTGCTGATGCCGATGATCGTGCTCGGCGGCGTGCTCGTGCCGCTCGCCGACCTCCCGGACGTCACGCAACCGCTGGCGGCGGTCATGCCGTCGCGGTGGGCCTTCGAGGGGATGGTCGTGCCGGAGGCGGCCGCCCGTCCGCGGATCAGGGTCCGGCACGCCGCCATCTCGGCCGTGCACGAGCCGACCTCCGGCGACTCGCGCCGCCGGGTGCCCGTCGTGCTCGCCGCGGGCGGCCGCAGGCAGTTCATCCTGCCCGGCCGGCGCCGGATCGCCGCGGCCCTCGAAGACGCCGCGGCGCAGGCCGAGCGCGAGATGCAGCAGGCCAAGGCCGACGCCGAGCGGAAGGCGGCCGGGATGCAGCGCGAGATGGAGCAGAAGTTCCAGGAGTCGCAGGCGGAGTTCGCCCGAAAGTCGGCCGAGATGAACGCGACGATCGAAGGCCGCATCAGGGCCCAGATGCAGGAAGCCAACGCGTCGGTCGAAGGAACGCTCCGGGAGATCAAGGAGGGCATGGAGGCCGAGCGGGCGAGGATGGACGACACCCTGGCGAAACTGGGGCCGGTCGGGCCGCGGGTCGTCGTGCCGGCCACGGCGCCCGTGGCCGACGCCGATCTGGACATGGCGGAGCGGTTCTTCGCGCGGCGGGGCTGGCGGGCTCCGGCCGGCCTCCCGCTCGCGGTGCTCGCGGCGATGTTCGCCGTCGGTGTCGCGACGACCGGGCTCGTCCTGCGCCGCCGCGATCGAACGGGCCGATGAAGGGCCGGAGAGGGTAGACTCCACGACCTTCAGCCGTCGGACGAGCCCGCCACTCCATGCCGGAAGAACACACCGAACCCTCCGCCTCGTCGGCACCGGCCGGCGACATCGACGTGCCGCCGACGGTGGTGGCCACCACCACGATCTCCGTCAACCGCCGGCTCGGCCGCGGCGGCATCGGCGACGTCTACACCGCCAGCGACCGGGCCACCGGCCGCAGCCTGGCCGTGAAGTTTCTCAACGACTGGGCGCTCGAGCAGGAGTCGTTCCGCGAGGCGTTCGCCTTCGAGGCCACCGTCACGAGCCAGCTCGAGCATCCGAACATCGTGCCGGTGTACGTGACCGGCGCGACGCCCGACGGCAAGCCCTTCTACGCCATGCGGCTCATTCCCGGCCGCACGCTCGCCGCGGCGATCGCGGAGTTCCACGACCGTCGGCATGCGGGCGAGTCGGTCGAAAGACGGAGCGCCCGCTACAGCGAACTGCTCGGCCAATTCGCGCTCGTCTGCAAGGCGATCGCCTATGCCCACGATCGCGGCGTGATTCACCGTGACATCAAGCCGGCCAACATCATGCTCGGCAGGTTCGGCGAGGTGGTGGTGCTCGACTGGGGCCTGGCGGCGCGGATCGACCGCGACGACAAGGCCCGCTCGAGCGGCGAACAGAGCATCGTGATGCCGACGCTGGCGGTGGATTCGGAGCCCGCCGCGAAGCGGGGCATCTCGGGGACGCCCGCCTACATGAGTCCGGAGCAGCACGACGGAGCCCGGCACGTCGGCCCGGAGAGCGACGTCTACGGCCTGGGCGCCACGCTCTACCACATCCTCACCGGCCAGCCGCCGTTCGAGGGCGACCTGGCCGCGATCCGCGAGAAGGCCCTGGCCGGTGCCGTGCCGCCGCCTTCGCGCGTGAAGCGGGGCGTGTCGCGGGCGATCGAGGCCGTCTGCCTGAAGGCGATGGCCCGCGATCCCGTCGACCGCTACGACACGCCGCTCGAACTGGCCCGCGACGTCGAGCACTATCTGGCCGATCTGCCGGTGAGCTCGTATCGCGAGCCGCTTCCGCGGCGGCTGGCCCGTTGGGCGCGGCGGCACCGCACGGTCGCGCAGCTCGCCACCGCGGCGCTCGTGCTCCTGCTGCTCACCGCGGGCACGGCGGCGGTGTTCCTCAAGCGGATGGCGGGGGACGAGTATCGGGCCCGGCAGACGGCGCTTCTCATGGCGGCACGGCTGGCCGCGAGCACGGCCGCGCTGCAGATCGACTCGCGGTGGCGGATCCTCGAGCACGAGGCCGGCGATCGAAACCTCGTCACCGCGCTGGCCGCGGCGGTCCAGACGCCGCCGGCCGAAGGGCGACAGCGCGGGCAGGGAATCCAGGCGGCCCTCGACGCGATCGCGGCGGCCAACCGCGACGCCGTGGACGCCGAGAGTTGGACGGTGTGCGATGCCAAGGGCGTGCAGGTGGCCCGCTGGCCGCCGGCCGACACGATCGGTAAGTCGTTCGCATACCGCGACTACTTTCACGGCCGCGGTGGCGACCTGCCGCCGGGCACGCCCGCGGAGCCGCTGAGGGCGGTGCATCGCTCGACCGTCTACACGAGCGCCGCCAACGGAAAACTCCAGGTGGCCTTCTCGGCGCCGATCTGGAGCGGGCCGCCGTCCGAGCCGGATCGTTCGTGTCTGGGGGTGCTCGTGATGGCCTTCGACGTGGGGCTGCTCTTCCGCTCGATCGAGTCGATCGGCGGCTGGAACGCCGCGCGGAAGGCGTTCTCGGTGGCGGTGATCGACCTGCGCGACGACCAGGTCGACGGCGAGCCGAAGGCGGGACTCGTGCTCGAGAATCCCGACCTCGACCGCACGGACGTGGGCGGCCCCACCGCAGCGCAGATCGCGCGGGCTCCGGCGGCGATCGTGGAGCGGCTGCGGCAGGCGGTGGCCCGCGGGCCGGGGTCTCCGGGCGGCGCCGATCCCTTCGCGCTGTCGTTCGACAGCGAGGTCCCGACGATCGCCGCCGCCGAGCCGATCGTGATCCTGGGCCGGCCGCGGAACCTCGCCAACGTCGACTGGGCCGTCATCGTCCACGAGCGTTGAAGGCCGTTGCCGCTGCAGCCTGGAACGGTGTGCCGATGATCCACTGGCACTGCCACGAGTCGTTCACACGGATGCCGGCGGGTGCGGCCGCAGGGCGGATCGCCGTCGTGATCGACGTGCTGCGGGCCTCCACGACCATGATCACGGCCCTCGCCCGCGGGGCGGAGCGAGTCGTGCCCGTCGCCGAGGTCGAGCGTGCGCGGCGCGTCGCCGCCGGGATCGACCGGCCGGTCCTCCTCGGCGGCGAGCGCGGCGGCGTGCGGATCGAGGGCTTCGATCTCGGCAACTCGCCGCTCGAATACACCGCCGAGCGTGTTCGTGGCCGTTCCGTCGTGATCACGACGACCAACGGCACGGCGGCCCTCCACGCCTGCCGTGACGCCCGCGAGATCCTCATCGGGGCGATCGTGAATCGCACCGCCGTCGCCGAGTGGGTGCGGGAGCTCGCGCATGCCGACGAGCACGTGCTCCTCGTCTGCGCCGGCACCGACGGCATGGTCTCGGCCGAGGACGTGCTCGCCGCCGGCGCGATCCTCGACGCGGCGAGCCGGATCGGCCCCGACGACGTGCTCGATGAATCTGCCCGGGAAGCCCGCGACTTTTTCCGCCGCGTTGCCGCGAGCGGCGACGCGCCCTCCGCCCTCGTCGCCGAGTTCCGTCGCTCGCCGGGAGGCGCGAACCTCGTCGACCTCGGCATGGCGGCCGATCTCCCCGCCGCCGCCGCGATCGACTCGCTCCCCCTCGTCCCGAGGCTCAAGCGAGCGACCGGCCACCTCGAAATGGTGTCAGCCACCAAATCTGGGTAAGGTAGGTGGTTTCCCGTCCCGCAGTTTCACCAGATTTGGTGACAGTCACCTTTTATGGACAAGCAGAGCGACCAATCGCGGATGGACCGGATCGTGTCGCTGGCGAAGCGGCGCGGCTTCATCTTCCAGTCGAGCGAGATCTACGGCGGCCTGAACGGCTTCTGGGACTACGGGCCCCTGGGCGTCGCGCTCAAGCGCAATCTCAAGGACGCCTGGTGGCACGACATGGTGGCCGGCCACGACGAACTGGCCGCGCCCGCCGGGGCCCCCGAGGCCTACGAGATGGCCGGCCTCGACTGCACGATCATCATGCACCCGCAGGTCTGGAAGTGCTCGGGCCACTTCGACCTGTTCCACGACTGGATGATCGA
>RGVT01000480.1 GCA_010027105.1 Planctomycetia bacterium | reverse complement strand
ACCATATATACAGACAATATAGACCATATATACGATATACAAAATATATACCATATATACAGACAATATAGACCATATATACGATATACAAAATATATACCATATATATAGACAATATAGATAATATATACGATATACAAAATATAGACAATGTAGATAATGTATACGATATACAAAATATAGACAATATAGACCATATAGACCATATAGACCATATAGACCATATAGACCATATAGACGATATACCATACCATATATACCATATATACAGACAATATAGACCATATATACGATATACAAAATATAGACCATATAGAAAATATAGAAAATATAGACAATATAGATAATATAGATAATATAGATAATATAGACAATATAGATAATCTATACAATGTATCATGAAGAAATTAAGGTAGAAATTTTATCATAATAATTGGGTATAGGACGTTTATATCCTTTTTGTTCCAATTGTTTCAATACAATATTACAGATTAATTGTTTTCCTTCATCTAAATCAGATTGACATGTAATAGTGTACAATAATTCTTTTTTATTGTTCTCCGATTTATTGACTTGATACAAAAAAAGACGATATCGTCCTTGATCGATTTTGGAATGTTCAATCGATAAACTTCCCCAAATTTCAGGAAATTTTTGATTCGAACGATAATAATCCAAGGTTTCTTTTAATCTTGTAATAGGATCATATAAATCTTCATATTGTAATGATATGCATTGCTGGTCTAAAATATGTTTGAGAAAACGAAAACATATTCCATAGCCAGAACCCGGATAAATATATTTATCTAATAGGTATTCGGTAACGCCTATAAATGCTTCAAATACATCTTCTAAAATATTTTTATTTCTTTGCACCATTATTTCTTTTTGACATAAGATGAAAGGAGCAAATCCCAGATTAGAAGCGATAAGAAAAAAATTTTTTTTGGAAACAAGATTAATTCGTAATCTGGAAATAATTTTTACCCCTTCTTGATTTTGTAAAAATGGAAACCTATCTTTTAGATACCATACGATGATTTTATTACATGTTGCATCGCCTAATAATTCAAAAAATTCATAATTATGTTGATCATCAAAAGAGGAATGAGTAAATGCTTGTCGAAATAATAACAAATTGCTTTCATCATTACATAAACGATAAATATATTTCTTTTTTAATTTTGTCCTTTCTAATAATTGAATGATAAATTCTTTGAATTTTTCATTCATCATCATTTTTTTCTATCTAATAAAAAATAGAAATATA
>RGVT01000479.1 GCA_010027105.1 Planctomycetia bacterium | reverse complement strand
TCGAGTTTTCACCCGATACATCTTCTACTATTATATATTCTGGATACTGCCAACAATTGATACCCGACGGGTCTAATTGATATGTTGGTGGTGGATCCAATATAATTTGACATTGATTTTCACCAATCTCTGTTTGGTATTGGTATTTAAACAACTTTTTTCCTTCATATTGAAGACGATACATTTGACTTATAAAGCTCCCTTGTCCTTCTGCGGATGAAATAATAAAAGAAGAAGTTCCACTAACATCAGCAATGGTTTTCATAATCTGGTATCCAGCAGAAAAGGGAATGACTGAAATACTTGTTCCTTCCTTTTCCAAACCATCATACAGTAAAAATCTACCTTTTTCGCATATATCGGGAACACGAAATTGATCTTTGTAATTGTCGGGTAATTTTCTATTATAATCAAATTGATAAAAAGGAAATAGATAATCATTAGTGCTTTGTCTGGCATATCGACAAGCAGCCAAAAAATTTGCCATTCTCGCAAGCAGTATAGTAGGAGAGGGAATATCAAGTTGGTAAGGATCAAGAAATCCGCATGATGACAACATTCTATCCTTATAATTACCAACAGAACAAATATAATTGGAAGTGAACCACGTCCATATGTAATATTTAGACCTGTATTCTTGAAAATTGTTTATTGACCATCCTTTGTTACCGACACTCCAAAATAAAGGGATATTGATTTTTGATTCTAAAAGGTATTGAAAGTCGGGAGTAGGAACTTCAAGCGTCAGAAAACCTATATTAGAAAAAAAGATAAATCCGTTGGATAACCAAAGAGGTTTTTGGAGTTGGTCGAATAATGACTTATAACGTATATTTAAGGGCCATTTTCTATTTTCAGTAAATATAAAAACATAGGCGTTGGGACACATCGAAAACAGAATGCTTAACGTATTACATAAATGTTTATTCGTTCTCGACTGGTAATCCACTGAAAAAGTGGAGATATCAGGAAAAAAAATATACGATTGGATCAAATTATACGATTGGATCAGTTGTCCACTTATATTCATATTTTCGGGAGAAATATCTTGCTCATATTGAATATTGAATACGGGAGGATTTTGTGGTTCCAATTGCTGCCATTGGGAATTGATAAAGTCATTGATTGAACCTAATTGAGAAGGAATGTTGTAAGATTGGTCGGGAAAGTAATTATGATAAAGGACAAAATTGGTCCGTAATGAAGCAAAATTCTCTCGCGGAAAATATTGGAATAAGGTATCATTAATATAACCTAAAGGATAATTTGGATTTAAAGACATAAAATTT
>RGVT01000478.1 GCA_010027105.1 Planctomycetia bacterium | reverse complement strand
CACTCGTTCCTACAACATTCATTTCATTTTTTTTAAATAATATTATTATTTGAAAAAAAAAAAGATAAATAAAGAAAAACAAAATGCATTCTTATTTCTTTTCTGTTTTTAAATATTTTTATATATTTAAAAAATGAGCAAAAAGTTAGATGATTACATGATTAGAATATAAAAATTGTTGTAATTACCAATTTCCTCAAAGTTCCTCGTGTCTATTGTAACGAGTTTATGGGTAAAAATTATATCACACACAAGAAGGAGTAGCTCCTTTTCACTTGTCTGCAGAAGAATCATCTATACTTGAAAATATAAAGATATGATGATGTTTTTCCTACATTACATACACCCTCTTTGGGACTAGTCTCATTTGGTTCTTCATTTTACACATAGAAATGGATGGTAAAGTCATTTTGTGTGCAATTTTATTTTTTGTCATATATTATTATTTTGTTATTCTCTCTTTTTTCTACATTTCAAGATTTTATTATCGTTGTTATTTTTGTTTTAAGAATCTGGAACAATACCATCATCTATCGGATTTTTATGATTGATTTCTGTAGTAGACTCGTGAGAAATATCATCTCCCGCTTTTTTGGGAATATCATCCTCCATTTTTTGCTTTTTATTATCCTCTTCTTCTTTTTTTAAGGAAAAAGACGGATCTTGGTTTTTTTTCACAGTTTTGTCCTCTTCTTTTTGTGCAACTCTTCCCTCTTTTCTATCCATCCTATGTAATTCTTCTAACTCTGTTCTTATTTCATTTCTCATTTCTGGAGTTAAATGAATTTTATCATCATCCTCAGGATTATCTATCGTCGTCGTTATATTGATACCATTTGAAGGAGAAGAAGAATGTAACATAGAAATTACAGTTCCCATCATAGAGGTTAAAGGTAACATATTACTAAATAAAGAATGTGGAGGAGAAATAGATGTCGCGGGGTTCTGCACATTTTGCGAGCTTCTGTTTGTGGAAATGGAAGAAGAGGTATTTGTTTCTTCGTCAGAAGATGAATCTAATGGAATGGTGGTAAAAGATGAATTACGATTCATCTTGATTTCATCATTGTAAAAAGAAGACATGGGAATATTTAGTTGCCTTTCAAAAATGTCATTATGATGATGAATAATATTTTGATGATATAACACTTGTCTTTGTATATGTCTCTGGTTATTCACTAGTTTTTTATATTGATTATAGAAAAAATAAGAAATAGAAAGTATAAGTAATATTATAATTATAAATCCAAAAATTAAGATAACTCGATTATTATTGTTATTACCCATTTT
>RGVT01000477.1 GCA_010027105.1 Planctomycetia bacterium | reverse complement strand
CGCCGGCGACGCGGCCGGCGTACCAGTTGCCGGTCGGCTGGCCGGGCCGCTGCCAGTGCAGCTCGACGTCATGGCCGGGGAACGGCTCGGCCGAAAAGGTGAGCGCAAAACCGCTGCGGGCATCGGGCAACTGCTTGTGGTCGACCATCCGGTCGATCATCTCCGAGATGCCGAGGACGAACGCCTCGGCCTTGAGGTTCTTCGCCGGGTCGTCGAACACCCAGCAACGCTCGCTGGCCAGATAATAGGGATACAGGGTGAGGGGCATGGGTCGTGTCTCCTTCACCCACCCCCACGCGCTGCGGGGCTCCGCGCGTCATGGGCTCTGTTTTGCCCGTGCGAAAACGCCGGAACCCGCGGGGGCGAACTGGCCTCCCGCGGGTTCCTCGTGTGCCACACCGGTCACGAACACCGGCCGAATGGGCGATATAGGACTCGAACGTCGAGCTGGTGCTCTAACCAACTGAGCTAATCGCCCGCGAGGCCGACACCGGCCTGAGGCAAGTCTCGCGCCGAAATCGACCCTCGTCAAGCGCGGGTCACGGGCCGCCGCACGACACGCGCCCCGCCGCCGGCTTGTCCGCCGCCGTGCGGCGGCGATACGCTGCCCGTTTCCACCGCCGCACGTGCGGCGCGTCTCCCGACCCGCTTCCTTTCCTCCCATCCCGGTTTCGCCCATGCCCCAGGTTCGCCATGCCGACGGCTCGACCCAGGACCATCCGCCCGGCACGATCCTGCGGGATGTGCTCCCACCGGCGCCGGCGCGGACCGACCGCCGGGGCCCGCCCATCGCCGCCCTGCTCGACGGCCGGACCGTGGGCCTCGACACGCCGCTGCCCGACGCCGCCGCCGCGGCGGTGGAGCCGCTCTACGCCGGCGACCCGCGGGCCCTCGGTGTCATGCGGCACTCCGCGGCCCACGTGATGGCCCGCGCGGTGCTGCGGCTCTTCGAGGATGTGGAGCTCGCCTTCGGCCCCACGGTCGGCGAAGGCTTTTATTACGACATGCGGGCGTCCCGGCCGATCACCGACGAGGACCTGCCGGCCATCGAGGCCGAGATGAAGCGGATCATCGAAGCCGACGAGGCCTTCGAACGGGTCGAGGTGCCACGGGAGAAGGCCGTCGAGATCATCCGGGGCCTCAACCAGCCGCTCAAGGCCGAGCACATCGAGACGGGCCTGGCCGCCCACCCGACGCTCTCCTTCTACCGCCAGGGTGAGTTCGTCGACCTCTGCCGCGGGCCCCACGTGCCGAGCCCCGGCTGCATCGGCGCCTTCAAGCTCACGAACATCGCCGG
>RGVT01000476.1 GCA_010027105.1 Planctomycetia bacterium | reverse complement strand
AAAAAATAGTGGATATGTTCTTAATCTAATAAGGAAAATATTATTATTTCTATAATATATAAAGAAAAAAAAAAATCAAGATGAAAAAAAAAAAAAAGATATTGATGAAATAGTAGAACAAATATGATATTTATTGACGAAATATACAAAATTGTGCAATGTCTCGATTGTTTTATCTTTTTGCGTTTTTTTTATCATGACGATTGCATTCATCATCAAATTCAATTAGAAAAACGAATACGAAAATTAGGCATTGTATTTATCAAATTGGCGCAATGGTATGCTAGTTTTTCTCAAGAAAAGGAAAAAAATTGGTACCAAATATGTATGAAATTTCAAACTCAATCTTATCCTCCTCATCCTTTCCCTTTTCATCTTCGTAATCATCCATTTTTCCGTGAAAATAACGAGATGGATTGGAAAAATGACGTTGACTGTATCGCTTCGGGTTCCATAGGAACCGTCTATCGAATAAACCAATATGCCATAAAAATTCAACATCCATGGGTTCTTCAAGAATTTAGAGTATTTACAAGAATATTTCAAAAATTACAATGGATTTTATGGTGGTTTCAAAAATCGATTCCCATGCATGAATTTTACGACCTTTTAGAAGGACAGTTTGATTTTCGTCGTGAGGCTGAAAATCTGGATATGTATCACAGATTATATCAAAAAGAATCACCATACATTATTTTTCCAAAAGTATATTATGTTGAAAAAACAATCCTTATTACTGAATATATACCACCATTTTGTTATGAAAATACAGAACGACGACACCAGGAGCAAGAAAAATTAGAACGATATCTTCTATTAAAATGTTGGGTTTTGGACCAGATTATGGTCAAACGAGTCTTTCACGGAGATCTACACGAAGGAAATTGGTCGTTTACTGAAAAAGGAATTGTTATTTATGATTTTGGCTATGTTTTCCATCTTGATACGTTTTCCAAAGAATTATATTCTGACATGTTATCGAATAATCCTATATTAATATCGAAAGCTTTATTATGTCTCTTTGACATGGACATGAAACACCAGCCCAAAATCATCGAATGGATAAAAAAATTTAAAGGACAAGATGAACATCAAGAGGTGGATTCGAGTTCTAAATATTCTTTAGTTCTTGAAATACTGAAACAATTTATTTTTCAAAAAATGATTTTAATGAATCGACGTCTTTTTTTCTTATTTAATTTGATGATGATTATGAAAACAATTCATAAATCTCTTCCTTTTTTTTATAACAACTCTTTTCAATCTTGTTATTTTCTATTACAAAAAAAAAATATATTA
>RGVT01000475.1 GCA_010027105.1 Planctomycetia bacterium | reverse complement strand
CCCCATGACCATAAAGTTCCATCAGTTTTGGTTGCTAATGAAAATCCTGTACCAGTTGCATATCCTGCACTTATAGAACTCCATGTGGTTCCAGGTATTTGAACTGGTGATGAATAATATGTTCTATTATTGAGTCCTAATTCTCCTCTAGTGTTATAACCCCATGCCCATAGTGTTCCATCAGTTTTGGTTGCTAATGTGTGATTTAGAGCGGAACTAACAGAACTCCATGTATTTCCTGGTATTTGTACTGGTGATGAATAATAAGTTCTATTATTGAGTCCTAATTCTCCATATTGATTATTACGTCCCCATCCCCATAAAGTTCCATCAGTTTTGATTGCAAATGAACGAAGGGAACCACAATCTACAGAACTCCATGTGGTTCCTGGTATTTGTCTTGGTGATGAATATTGTGTTGTATTATTTTGTCCCAAATTTCCATAAGCACCACCACCCCATGCCCATAAGGTTCCATCAGTTTTGAGTGCTAATGAATGAACACTACCAGCACTTATAGAACTCCATGTGGTTCCTGGAACTTGTACCGGTGATGAGTATTGTGTTGTATTATTTTGTCCCAATCTTCCTTGAGCATTACTGCCCCATGCCCATAAAGTATTATCAGTCTTGGTTGCTAATGAATGACCATATCCACCACTAATAGAACTCCATGTGGTCCCTGGTATTTGTACTGGTGATGAATAATATGTTGTATTAGATTGTCCTAATGTTCCAGAGTTATAACCCCATGACCATAAAGTTCCATCAGTTTTGGTTGCTAATGTATGTTTATTACAACTAAAAGAACTCCATGTGGTTCCTGGTATTTGTATTGGTGAAGAATATGATGTTGTACTATTTTGTCCCAGTTGTCCTATATTGTTATATCCCCATGACCATAATTGATTTTGTGCTTCCCACTCACCAGCAAGATACTGGTCTCTTACCTGTTGTAAATCCCATACACCTTTTCTAGTAGTTGCCATAATATCCTCCTATCAAGCGATGGTTCTTGCAGATAAGATAGCTTCTAATCTGTTTGCTTGGTTTGCATAAACACGAACCTTATATCCACTTGGAAGATACTTTGGTTTCTCAAGTACTTCTACTGTTGCATCAGCAGGAATAACCATATCATATGCATAATAACCAATGATATTATTGCTACCGTCAGTCCATACAACTCGTGCTTTCACGTCAGCAGTACCATCATCATTTGCAAGCAGAATACCTTGAAGCATTGAGTTTGCTGTTGCAGTCCAAAGGTCAGTATAAGTTGCTGCTGCAGTAATATCAGTACCT
>RGVT01000474.1 GCA_010027105.1 Planctomycetia bacterium | reverse complement strand
ACGCGGCCCTCGGAGGCCGGTCCCTCGAGGGTGAACTCTGGCCCGCGTTCGGTCAGGTCGACTGCCGCCGCGAGGTGGCACGGTCCCTCGCCCGCCGTGGGCGGCTGGCGCTGGCCGACTGGCGGACGAGCCTGCAGGAGATCACCTGGCAGCTCGGGGTCTGCGCCAGCCTGCGGCTGGTCGCCGGCCGCGCCGGCACGCTTCACGCAGCCGTCTTCGGCCTGCCCGACGAGGCCTGCCGGCTGGCACGCGAGGCCGCCCGCGGCTGGTGCCCACGGATCGACGACCCGGTGGATCTGGCGATCGCGGCGGTGCCGCGGCCGGGTCCGTCCTGCGACGATCTCGTCCGCGCGGTGGCCGCCGCGGCCCGGGTCACACGTCCGGGCGGCACGATCTGCGTCGCGTCGCGGCTCGCGACGCCGCCCGGCCTGATCTTCCTGCGGTGGCGGCAGGGGGCGCCGCTCGAGCGGCTCGTCCACGAGGCCGTCGCCGCCCGCGACGAGGCGCTCGTCGCCGACGCCGTCCTGACCCGGTTGTTCGCCCGAGCCCTCGGCGAACGCCGGCTCGTGCTATTGTCGGATCTCGACGAGGCCGCCGTCGAGGAGTTCGGCTTCGGCCACGCCGACTCGCCCGAGGTGATCGAGCGGCTCGCCCACGGGGCCGACAGCGTCGCCCTGCTGCACGACGCCGACCGGATGCTGCCGCGGGCGGGCTGAGCCGACACTCCCGACCGCATCCGGCCGCCACCGGACCCGGCGGCGGGTCGCCGTCAGCCGCCCACCGTCTCCCAGCGGTGCGAGTGGGCGCTCTTGAGCACCGCGTCGCAGACCTTCTGCGTCTCCAGCGCGTCGCGGAACGTCGGGGGGCAGGGCTGCTTCTTCGCGTAGGCCTCGAGGAAGTCGGCCACCTGGTGGACGAACGAGTGCTCGTAGCCGATCGCGAGGCCCGGCACCCACCACTTGCCCATGTAGGGATGGTCGCCGTCGGTCACGTGCACGCTCTTCCAGCCGCGCATCGGCCCCGCGTCCTTGTAGTCGAACACCTGCAGCCGGTGCAGGTCGTGGAGATCCCACTTGAGGCTCATGTGCTCGCCGTTGATCTCGAACGTGTAGAGGGCCTTGTGGCCGCGGGCGTAGCGGGTGCTCTCGAAGAGGCCCAGCGACCCGTTCTTGAAGTGGCAGAGGAACGAGCAGGCGTCGTCGATCTTCACCGGCTCCACCTTGCCGGTGAGCGTGTGCTTCCGCTCCTTCACGAACGTCTCGGTCATGGCCGTGACGTCGGCGACGGTGCCGTTGAGCCACAGCGC
>RGVT01000473.1 GCA_010027105.1 Planctomycetia bacterium | reverse complement strand
GTTGATTTAAAAAAATATTAAAATATTAAAACATTATATAAATGATAGATGGAAACAATGTTCAAGATTTTTTCTGGAATAAAAAAATGTATTCGCAGAAGCTAATGTATATTGCTTATCAATATCATCGTTTTTTTGTCCTTTTTCTTCCTTGTAAAAACTGTGAATAGGTTTGCGGATTTCTGCTTTTTTCCATTCTTCGATATTCCAAAGATGATACAAAACAATCGAGTCATTCATGTTAATAAATTTTTCGGGAAATTCTAACAAATCTTTCCAAAAAAATCCTATTTCTTCTTTTTGTCCAAGAAAAATAAATAAATCTTCATAAAAACGAATTTTTGGATGTTTATAAATACATGCATACATTTGTTTTCGACATTCGAAAACAAATTTTATTTCATCTACAATTCTTTCACAAAAACATAAAACAGTCCTATTTTCTTCTTTAATTTTAATCACGCGACAATTTTGTAAAATACGTGATATATCAATGCTTCGCTTCAATCCAAAATGCAAACTATCTCTCGTTAAATAATCAATTTTATCCAGGTCAAAACTTGAATAGGGATTATGGATCAATGTATCGTACCAACGATAATGTGATGGATTTTTTATTTTTTCTGTAATAAATTCTATTTCTGGAAATGATAATGGAATATCATATTTCACTATCATGTATCTAAATAACCAAATACATCGTTCTTCATGAGTTAATAATGATTCGTATTTTTTTTCATCTTTTCCATTTTTTTTTTTCATTTCTTGAAAATTACATTCTAATAACCGGTCAAACACATGAGAAAAGGGTCCGTGTCCAATATCATGAATTAATCCTACGATAGCTAGTAATTCAATCGTTCTTGGTGTCATTGCATATTCTGGTTGTTTTTGCAATATTGTATTCACAAACAATTTTACAAGATGATAAACACCTATAGAATGTTCAAAACGAGAACAATTCGAACTTGGAAATACTTTATATGCAAATCCTCCTTGTCTTATATAATGAAGCCGTTGAAATGCCGGCGTGTCAATAATTTTTTTTGCCAAAGGAGAAATTTCAATATCTCCCCATACACTACAATGTATTATTTTATTATTTTCTATCGTTGTCATCGTATTTCTTTTTTTCTTGCTATTTTTTTTCGTTTTTGCTTTTCATTTCATTTTTAAAATAAAATATATCATTTTTTTTTTAATTATGAATTGATACTGTTTTTTATGCTTCATCAATACAAACAAAAATGATATTTATACAGATCAATATATATTTATACAGATCAATATATATTTATACAGATCAATATATATTTATAC
>RGVT01000472.1 GCA_010027105.1 Planctomycetia bacterium | reverse complement strand
CGGCCCACGGCGACGCCGACATCGCCGCCACGATCGCCGCCGCGAAAGACACGCTCGCGACGCTCGCCCGCCCGTGAGCGGCGCCGAAGCCCGCCCCGCCTGGGTACCATCGCGACCCGCCTCGCGATCCCGACCCGGGAGATCGAGACGGCCGGGCTCGTCGAGCCCGACACAGTGCTCGAATGGGACCCCCGGGCCCTCACCTTCCGCAATTCCCCGGCGGCCGACCGGCTGATCACGAAGCGTTATCGGCACGGGCTCGAGATGAGCGCGGCGGCCACCGCCTGAGCGACGGGTGCGACGGGCCGGACGCCCGTGGACGCTACGCCGCCAGAACCCGCGATGATACGTTACGATCCATGGTGGCAGCCCGTGGATCAAGTCGCCCGCCGCAGGATGCGGTGATTTGCAACCTGAAAAACCATTGGCGTTTCCGGCGTTGCCCCAAACGGAAAAACAAGTGGAAAGAGGCCATGGATGGTCTTTCATGGCCGTGGATGGCCATAAATGGTTTTTTCCACAGACTGTTCGGCATCTGCTGTCACCCTGGGGTCTGACTCGAAGAGAGGGGATCGCATCGTGCGACGCCGCGGCTTTACGTTGGTCGAACTGCTCGTCGTGATCGCGATCATCGCGGTGCTCATCGGTCTCCTCCTGCCCGCCGTGCAGTCGGCACGCGAGGCGGCCAGGCGGTCGGCCTGCACCAACAACGTCCGCCAGCTCGGGCTCGGTCTGCATTCCTACGCCAGCAGCCGCCGCGGCATTTTTCCCCGGGCGGGTGAACCGCGAACCAACGGCACGTGGTGGCAGTCGGCCTCGCTCTACCTTCCCTCCGTTCATGTCGCGACCCTTCCCTACATCGAGCAGGCCGCCCTCAACGACTCGTTCAACTACGACCACTGGATCGACGGCGCCGCGTCTCACGACCCGCCCGGCGTGACCAACACCAACGGCAATGTCACCAACCGCCTCGTCAGCACGTTCATCTGCCCGTCGTCGCCGCCCTTCGGCGGCATCTCCAGCAGCCCGTCCAACAACTACGCCTGGAACGTCGGTTCGACGATCTACTGGGACAGTACGCTGCAGAACGGTCCGATCCAGCAGCGGGCGACGACGCCGTTCTCCGACATCCCCGACGGGATGAGCAAGACGATCCTGCTCTCGGAGATGCTGCCCGGCGACAACAACGGCGGCGTGTTCTCGTATCCCCGCGACATGCTCCCCTCCGTGAGCATCGCGGCGATCACGACGCCGGTGATGCCGCCGGCGAGCCAGGTCGAGGCCCTGGCCCAGGCGAATGTCGCGGCCATGGCGGCGGTC
>RGVT01000471.1 GCA_010027105.1 Planctomycetia bacterium | reverse complement strand
TCTATCATTAGAATATATATATTTATGTATCTATCAAGTTAGAAAATATCTATCTATCTATCTATCATTAGAATATATATATCATCTATCTATCAAGTTAGAAAATATCTATCTATCTATCAAGTTAGTTAGAAAATATCTATCTATCTATCTATTATTACAAAATATATTTTTTTTTCTAGAGAAAAAAAAAATATATTTTGTAATAATAGATAATAGAATAACAATTAGAAAACATATTTTTTAACTTTTTCATTCAACACAAAACCATTATTTATCATGGAGGAAATAAAAACATCATCATCGTCTGGTAACAACAACATAACGACTACAACCGCTTCGTTAGACGAATATAATTGTCCTTATAGAAATAATTATCGAACGCGGCTTGTTTCTTTTCGACGTCAAAAAGAAGATGAAAGGGACCATTTGCTTCATATTTCTCCGTTGGTTCATCCACCACAACAATCAACACTTGCAAAAGCGACATCCGCAATGATAGATCATCGACCTTTTTTTCCATATATTTTTGACCAGGGAAATATCGGTTCGTGCACTGCAAATGCCTCCATTGCTTTATTTATGTATATATGGAACAAAACAAATACAACAAACCAACAAAACCAGATAGATATATTATCGCGTCTTTTTTGTTATTATAATACTAGAAGTATCGAAGGTACTACTACATGGGATAGCGGAGCCAGTCTTCGAGATACAATGAAATCATTACAAAAATACGGAGTTCCTTTGGAAACATGTTGGTCATATTTAGAAACGAATACCTTTAAAAAACCGTTTGCGTTATGTTATCAAAAAATTGAAGGATATGCTGTCCAATATGCAGCGATTGATAATAGAAATAAGAAAACATTAATAACAACATTATCGTCGGGACTTTGTTTTGTTTTTGGAATGGATGTATATTCCAGTTTTTTTTCTGAAGCTGTTACAAAAAATGGAATGGTTCCATATCCAAATATAAACTCAGAAACATTAGAAGGCGGACATGCTTTATGCTGTTGTGGATATGATATGAATAAAGACCTTTTTTTGGTGAGAAATTCATGGGGAAAAGGGTGGGGACTTTCTGGATATTGTTGGTTTCCCTCTGAATTATTGACTTCAGCATTATGTTATGATTTTTGGACGATAACAAAATTGAAAAAAAGGAATGAAAAAAAAGGAAGATATGAACATTCATCGGCACATATAGATAAAAGAAATATTAATATTGGAATCATCCAAAAGAAAACAAATTAAATAAGTGATATGATCATTATGAACATCATTATGATCATTATGATCATTATGATCATTATGATCATTATGA
>RGVT01000048.1 GCA_010027105.1 Planctomycetia bacterium | reverse complement strand
CCGGCCGGCCGGCAACGCGGCCAGGGCCGCCCGCGCCGCCGCCCGCCGCAGCCTGCCGGGCACCCACGCCAGCGGGGCGAGCAGCCGCGCCGCCACGGCGGCCCGCCGGAACGTCGGATAGCCCCCGAACAGCTCGTCGGCGCCGATCCCGGAGAGGGCGACGGTGGCGCCGCCGTCCTTCGTGACGCCGCTCACGAAGAACGTGTTGAGCCCGTCGACGCTCGGCCGGTCGGCGGCACGGAGCCACTCCCGCCACTGGAGCAGGATCCAGTCGTCGTCGAGGACCGTCTGCTGGTGGACGGTGCCGAGGGCGCGGGCGGTGGCCGCCGCGTCAACCAACTCGTCGCCGCCGGCCGCCGATTCGAAGCCGACGGAGAACGTCCGCAGCGGCGCGTGGTGGTTGCGGGCGACGGCGGCCACGGTCGCCGAATCGATTCCCCCCGAGAGAAACACCCCCAGCGGCACGTCGGAGATGCACTGGTCGCGCACCGACGCGTTGAACTGCATCTGCACGGTCCGCACCGCCTCCGGCTCGTCGACCGGCCCGGCGGCGTCGGGAAACCTCCAATACCGGCGCGTTGCCGCCGGGCTTTCGGCCGGGCCGATCCACTCGCAGGCGCCGGCGGGGAACGAGCGGATCGCGCGGTGAACCGTGAGCGGATCCTGCGGCGCCCCGTAGGCCAGGAACGTGGCGATGCCGGCGGGATCGAGATCGCCGGGCACGAGGCCCGATGCGAGCACGGCGCGCACCTCGCTCGCGAACACGAATGCCTCCCGGGCCCGGGCCACGTACAGCGGCTTGATGCCGAACGGATCGCGGGCCAGGAGCACGCGGCGGCTGGCGGCGTGGTGGAAGGCGAACGCGAACATGCCGTCGAGTTCGTCGAGCGCCTTCTCGCCCCAGGCGACGAGCGCGTGGAGCAACACCTCGGTGTCGCCGGAGCTCCGCACCACGATCCCCTGCGACTCGAGCCTGGCCCGCAGCCAGCGGAAGTTGTAGATCTCGCCGTTGAAGACGAGGCAGTCGCCCGTGCCCCGGTGCACCATCGGCTGATGGCCGGCCGGAGAGAGGTCGAGGATCGCGAGCCTGCGGAAGCCGAGCCCGAGGGTCGCCTGCGGCTCGCCTCCCCCGCCCATCGGGAACTGCTCGTAGCCCTCGTCGTCGGGGCCGCGGTGTGCCATGGCCCGCATCATGGACCGCACCGCCGGTTCCACGAGCCCCGGATCGGCGCCGACGACACCCGCGATTCCACACATGATCAGGCTTTCCAGGGCGTATGATACGGGCGGCACGCTCCGCCGCGGGCGCCGCGGCGAAAAACCGGAGGACCGTCGTGCCCGCCACTTGTTTTCCAACGATTTTCGGGGCCGCGGCGCTGGCCGGCCTGGCGGGCCGCGCACCTCTCTCGCCCGTGTGAGGCTTCTGTTACGCTCGCGGGCATGAGCCGCGTCGAGCCCCTGCCCCCACCCCTCTCCATCTGGCTGGTCAACCCGTTCGACGACATCCCGGGCGAGGGTCTGCCGCCGATGCGCTATTGGTCGCTGGCCCGCGTCCTCGCCGGCCGCGGCCACGACGTCACCTGGTGGACCGCCACCTGGAGCCACCGCCGCAAGGCCCGGCGGGACGTGCCTCTGGGCATTCGCGACGACGAGAACTTCGCCGTCCGGCTCGTGGCCGTGCGGCCGTACGACAAAAACGTGTCGCTGGCCCGGATCGGCAGCCACCGCGACTTCGGCGTCACGTTCGAGCGGCTGGCGGCCGAGGCGGTGGCGTCGGGCGGGCTCGAGCGGCCCGACCTGATCCTCGCGAGCCTCCCGCCGCTGGAGGGACCGGAGGCCGCCGCGCGGCTGGCCCGGCGGCTCGACGCGGCGTTCGTGTGCGACGTGATGGACGCCTGGCCGGAGACGTTCGCCAGACTCCTGCCCGGCCCCGGCTGGCTGCGGAGGCTGCTCGCGCCATTTCTCCTGGGCGGCATGGAAACACGCCGCGACGCCGTCCTGGCGCGGGCCGACGCGGTTTCGGCGCAATCGCGATCGCTCCTCGACCTCGCCCGAACCCATCTGCCGGCAGAGCGAGAAGCGGAAGTGCCGACGCACGTCTGCCCCCTCGGCGCCTACCTGCAGGACTATCCCGAGCCGCCGCGCCCCGCGCCGGCCGAGATCGACGCGCTGCGGCTGGCGGGCGGCGAGGACGCGCGGCCGATTCGGTGCGTCTACGCCGGCTCACTCGAGGTGGGCCAGGACCTCGACACGCTCGTCGCGGCGGCCCGGCTCCTCTTCTCGGCGGGGGTCAACGCGGAGATCCACGTGGCAGGCACCGGCTCGCTCGAAGGCCGGCTGCGGCGCGGGGCCGCCGGGCTCACGGGCTCGTGCCGGATCACCGTGCACGGCCTGCTCGGGCGGCGCGACTACGTGGCCCTCCTCGCGACGGCCGACGTGGGGCTCGTGCTCGTCAGGCCCGAGACGCTCGTCGCCGTGCCCTACAAGGCCTGCGACTACGCCGCCGCGGGGCTCGCGCTGGTCAACTCGCTGCCCGGCGAGCTCGAGCGGCTCGTGGCGGAGCACGACGCGGGGCTCACGTACGCCAAGGCGATCGCGACGTTCGCCGCGGACCGCGGCCTGCTGCGGGCCTGCCGCCAGGGCAGCCGCCGGCTCGCCGCCGCCGTCTTCGACCGCGAAACGACGTATCTGCACTTCGCGAAGTGGCTCGAAGCCTGCGCTTCGCACGCCGTCGACCGGCCGTAGGACGGGCTTTCGCCCGCGCCCGGGACCGCGCTCGCCGCCGGGCCGTTTTGCCGTTGTGGCTCGCGGGGCCGGGCCTCATCATGGTCGGCCTCCGAAGCATATGACAGACGCTGCAGCATCCCAGGGCGGCGCGGTGACCCGGCCGTGGGCGCGGCTCACGGAACTCCTGCGCCTCGAGCGGCGCGACGTGTTCACGATCCTCGCCTTCGCCCTCGGCGTGGGCCTGCTCTCGATCGTGACGCCCGCCGCGATCGAGGCCCTCGTCAACACGGTGGCGTTCGGCGTCCTGCTCTGGCCGGTGGTCGTGCTCTCGATCGTGATGCTCGGCTTCCTCGTCTTCTCGGCGCTCCTGCGGGCGCTGCAGGTGGCCGTGGCCGAGTACATGCAGCGGCGGATCTTCGCCCGCGCCGCCCACGCCTTCGCCACGCGGTTCTCCCGGGCCGAGATCGAGTCGTTCGACGGACGGAACCCCACCGACATCGTCAACCGGTTCTTCGAGGTGGCGACGGTGCAGAAGGCGGTCACGGCGCTCCTGGTCGACGGCGTGGCGATCGCGATGACCACCCTCGTGGGCCTCGTGGTGCTCGCCTTCTACCACCCCTACCTGCTCACCTTCGCGCTCGTGATGGTGGTGCTGATCGCGTTCCTGATCCTCGTGCTCGGGATCGGCGGCGTGCGCACGAGCATCGCCGAGAGCTACGCGAAGTTCGACATGGCGGCCTGGCTCGAGGAGATCGCCAAGTGCCCCCACACGTTCCGCTTCGGCAAGGGAGGCACGGTGGCGCTCGAACGTGCGGCGACCCTCACCGACGCCTATCTCGTCGCCCGGAGGAGGCACTTTCGGGTGGTCTGGCGGCAGACGCTCTTCGCCCTCCTGCTCGAGGCGATCGCGAGCACGGTGCTGCTCGGTCTCGGCGGCTGGCTCGTGATCAACCGCCAGCTCAACCTCGGCCAGCTCGTGGCGGGCGAGTTGATCGTGACGCTCGTGCTCACCGCGCTCTCCAAGCTCGGCAAGTACGTGGAGATCTTCTACGACCTGCAGGCCTCGCTCGACAAACTCGGCGTGATCGGCACGCTCACGCTCGAGCCCGACGGGGGCGAGCAACTGCCGCCCCGCGACACGCCGCTGCAGGCCGTGGCCGAGATCCGCCGCCGCGACAGGACGCTGAAACTCGTGGCCCGGCCGGGAGAGCGGGTGGCCGTGATCGGGCCGTCGGGCTGCGGGAAGACGTTCCTGCTGGAAACGCTCTCGCTGCTGCGGCTGCCGCACGAGGGCTTCCTGGAGTTCGACGGGATCGACGCCCGCTCGCTCGACAGGCCCTCGACCCGCCTGCGGATCGCGCTCGTCGGCGGGGCCGAGACGTTCGCCGGCACCGTGGCCGAGAACATCCGCGTCGGCCGCGTTGAACTCTCGGCCCTCGATGTGCAGCAGGCCCTCGACATGGTGGGGCTCGACGACACGGTGGCCCGGCTGCCACACGGGATCGCCACGCCACTCGCCTCCGACGGGCTGCCGCTCTCCACCAACGAGATCCTCCGGCTCTCGATCGCCCGCGCGATCGCGGGCCGGCCGCGGCTGCTCCTCATCGACGGCCTCCTGGACGGCCTCGACGTCCACAAGTGCCCCCAACTGCTCGACGCGATCTTCAATCGGAATGCACCCTGGACGCTCGTCGTGGTCACGGCCCGCGACGACATCCGCAACCGCTGCGACAAGACGGTGGAATGGGTATGAACGACGCACGTGTTTTCGACGACGTGATGGCCCGCCAGGCCACGCCGCGCGGCGTCCGCTGGCTGGCGCGGCTGGTCCTCCTGCTTTTCCTGGCCACGCCATTCCTCCTCGCCTTCGTGCCTTGGCAGCAGACCGTCCAGGGCCGGGGACAGGTCGTCGCATATTCCCCAGTCGAGCGAATGCAGGTGCTCACGGCGCGGGTTTCTGGCCAGGTTCGCAGATGGCACGTCGTCGAGGGAAGCCGCGTGAAGATGAACGATCCCGTGGTCGATATCGAAGACAACGACCCTGAACTTGCCGCAAGGCTCGAGGCCCAGCGGGAGTTTCTCGCCGGGCGGCTCGCGGCGGCGAAACAGGAAGTGGCCGAGCAGGAGGCCGCGGCGAAGGCCCAGGAATCGGCCCGCGACGCGGCGGTGAAGGCGGCGGAGGCGAACCGTGAAGCGGCACGCAAGGCGATCGAGGTGGCGAGGCAGGCGGGAGCCAACGCGCGCTTCGCCCACTCGTTCGAGAAGAGCCGCTTCGAGATGTTCGAAGACCTGTTCACCAACCCCACGTTCGGCGGCCTCGAGAGCAAACTCAACCGCGACGAGGCCCGGATGCGGGCCGACCGCGCCGCCACCGACACCCAGAAGGCGGCCGCCGAAATCGAGCGGGCCGAGGCCGCCCTGCTCACGCAGGAGGCGCTGCTCCTCCAGGCCGACGCGGCCGGCCTCTCGGCCATCGCCGTGGCCCGCTCCAACCTGCGCAAGAGCGAGCAGAACCTGTTCTCGATCGAGCGCGAGATCCAGGAGATCGACAACCGCATCGAACGCTTCAAGGCCCGGCTCGTGGTGGCGCCATGCGATGGAACGGTGTTTCGCGTGGAGGCCAACGTGGGCCAGGGTGGACAGTACGTAAAGGAAGGCGACGAGCTGTGCACGATCGTGCCCGACACCGACGACCGTGTCGTCGAGCTCTTCCTCGACGGCCTGGACGCACCCTTGGTGCGCGGGTTCGCGGAACGCACCGGCGCGATGCCGCACGTGCGGCTGCAGTTCGAGGGCTGGCCGGCGATCCAGTTTTCGGGCTTCCCGGAGCTGGCGATCGGCACGTTCGGCGGGAAGGTGAGGCAGATCGACGCGGCGGCCGCCGGCGCGACGGGCAGGTTTCGCGTGCTGATCGAGCCCGACGCGATGCGGCCGGGCGAGACGTGGCCCGATCCCGAGTTCCTCCGGCAGGGCAACCAGGCGATCGGCTGGGTGTTCCTCAATCGCGTGTCGCTCGGCTACGAGATCTGGCGCCGCCTCAACGGCTTCCCGCCGGTCGTCTCGCCGATCGTGAAGGACAAGGACGCCCCCAAGGCGCCCAAGATCAAGGTCAAGTAGGGCTTCTCAGAGTTGCGGCGCTGGGTGTTCGACAGGCCTTTGGGCAGCTGGCTTCGTGGCTTCTCCTGGCCACGCTCGCCGGCGGCGCCGAGCCCGGCCTCTTCACGCCCCCGTCCGATCTCCTGGCGATAACGCCTGGCGACTCGGTCACGCCGCCGAGCATCGCCCGGTCGGCCTTCCGCCAGTTCGCCGCCGCCGAGCCCCTGCCCGCGCCTGGCGGCCGGCCCGCCGACGCCACGCCCGAGGACCTTCTCGAAGCTTTGCCCGACATCCCCGAGGACGACGCGCCCCGGCCCTCCGAGGAACTGCCGCAGGTGCCGGGCGGAGCGAAACTCATCCGACCGACCGAACCGCCGATCCCCGGGGCCGCCACCGACGACCGCGACGCCCCGCTCACGCTCTGCGAGGTGCTCCAGAGCGTGATGCTGCACTACCCGCTCCTCCAGGCGGTCGAGCGGGAGCGCGGCATCGCCGCCGGCCGGCTCACGAGCGCGCTGGGCGCCTTCGACACGAACGTGACCGGCGCCGGCAACGCCCTCGCGCCCGGCACCTACCAGAACTACCGCTCCGACTTCGGCATGTCGCAGCAATTCGCCTCCGGGGGCATCACCGCCTTCGGCGGCTACCGCACCGGGTTCGGCGACTTCCCCACGTACAACCTCCAGCAACTCACGGCCGACGCCGGGGAATTCCGCGGCGGCCTCACGATGCCGCTGGCCAAGAACCGCGACATCGACCGGGCCCGGGCCACCCGGGCGCAGGCCGAACTCGACGTCTCGCTCGCCGAGCCGGTCATTCAGCGGAGCCAGCTCGATTACATGCGGGCGGCGGCCCGCAGCTACTGGACCTGGACCGGCAGCGGCGAGCGGCGGCTCGCGGCCGACTACCTCGTCGACCTGGCCGTCGAACGAGACGTCGAGATCGGGCTCCGCGTGGAGCGCGGCGCCGTGGCCAACATCGAGCGGATCGACAACCAGCAGAACATCGCCCTGCGGCAGGCCGTCGTCGTGCAGGCCGACCGGGCCGTGCAGCAGGCGACGATCGATCTCTCCATGTTCTACCGCGACCCGGCCGGCAAGCCGCTGCTCGCCGGCCGCCGGCGAATGCGTCCCCTCCCCGAGCCGGTGCAGCCCACGCCCGCGCTCTTCGAGCAGTCGCTCGCCCGGGCGCTCGCCGCGCGGCCGGAGTTCCAGCGGCTGTCGCTGCAGCGCGAGAAACTGCTCGTGGAGCGCCGCTTCGCCGAAAACCAGACGCTCCCCGGGCTCGACGCCCAGATCGTCGGCAACCAGGACGCCGGCTTCGGCAAAAGCTCCCTCTCCGGCCCGCTCGGCCTCGATCGCCAGGTGCTCCAGGCGTCGCTCCTCTTCCAGATGCCGGCCCAGCGCCGCGATGCCCGCGGGCGGGTGGCGGCCGCCCACGCGCAGCTCGTGCAGGTGGAGCGGCAGCTGCAGTTCGCGGAGGACCAGGTGCGGGCGGAGGTGCAGGACACCTACTCCGCCCTCGAGCGGGCCTACGAGTTCCACAAGCAGGCCGCCCAACGGCTCGACCTCGCGAAGGTCGTGGCCCGCGCCGAGCGCGAGCAGCTGCGGCTCGGACGCAGCGACGTGCTCCGCGTGACGCTCCGCGAGCAGGCGAAGTTCGACGCCGACATCTACGAGATCGGGGCCCGGCAGGAATTCTGGCGGGCCGAGAGCGACCTCCGCGCCGCCGACGCCTCGCTCGGCCCGGAAAGCTGCGGCTTCCCCGACAGCATGCGCTTGTGCAGATGACGACGTGTGCCGCGCGTCACGGCGCTACACCGCCACGATGCCCAGGCGCGCGAGCTGCGGGAGGCTCGCGTCGAGGAACGCCGTGCAGGCCGCCTCAACGAGCCGGCGACGGGCGGCCGGATCGGTCACCGGCTGCCCCTCCTGCTGGATCGACCGCCCCGCGGCGACCAGCCGCGCGTCGACCCGCTCCACCAGGCCGCCGCGGCCCCGCTCGACGAGCTCGTGGAGGATGGCCGCGTCGAAGTCGCCGATCGTGTGGCCGGTGCCCGTCCTCTCGCTCGCCAGCGCCAGCGGGCGGCCGCTCAGGGCGTCGGCGGCGAGCACCACCCGGTTGAAGGCCGAGGCGATCGACACGTCGCCGCCCGCCCCCGGCGGCGGCTCGAGCGCCCCCGCCGTGACGTCGAAGAGCCCCATCGCCACGCCGGCATCGACCGCCCGCACGACGTCGTCCGCCTGCGGGACGACGTCTCGCGCCGCCGCGACGATCTCCGACATCCGCAGGCTCCCGGTGCCGAGCAGGGCGACGAGCCGCTCGTAGACCGGGCCCTGCACGGTGGAGGTGACCACCCCCAGGTTGGCCTGGTAGGGGAGCGTGGTGCCCGGCTTGGCGACGTGGAACCGCAGGTCGTCGACCTGCGCGAGACGGTCGGCCGCGTCGGTCATCAGCCGCGGCTCCCTGCAGTAGACGTCCCAGCGAAACGCCGTGTTCGCGCAGAAATCCTTGTGGGCCTCCGTGACGAGGCGGTTGGTCGTGGTGCGGAAGAGCTCCTGGAACTCGGGCCGCACGCACAGATCCCAGAAGTTCGTGAACACCGGCAGGCTGCCGACGAAGGCCAGCCCCGCCGCGCCGAACATCCCGGCCACCTCGCTGAAGTAGAAGCTCGTCCAATGCTCGTTGAGATACTCGTGGGCGAGGTAGCGCACGTCCTGCTTGAGCAGGCCGTCGACGTAGGCGGCCGCCCGGGGGTTGTCCTCGAAGTAGCGGGCGTGCCGGTCGCGGATGAAGACGAGGTAGGAGAGCGCGTCGCGCACCTTCTGCAGGCTGTCGCCCTGCCGGAGCTGGGCGTATTGCCGGAGGATGCCGCGGATCGGCTGGAGGTGGGCCCAGCCGGGCATCGAGTTGTAGCTCACGAGCAGGAGGCCCCCGGGCGCGAGCCGCTCCCGCGCGAGCGCGAGGATCTCGCGGCGCACCTGCTCCGACACCCAGCTGAACACGCCGTGGAGGGCGATGAACTCGAACCGGCCGAGGTCGGCGGGCAGCCCCGCGAAGTCGGCCGTGATCACGCGGGCGTTGTTCAGCCCGGCCGCGGCGATGTCGCCCTCGACCTGGCGGGTGTGCTCGGGATTGACGTCGACGCCGACGAACTCGCCCTGTGGATTGGCCGCGGCGAGCGTCGTCAGCGACCGGCCCAGGCCGCAGCCGAGCTCGAGGTAGCGGAAGGGCACGTCGCTCCGCGGCGGAATCACGCGGTTGAGCGCCGCGGCATGCCGCAGCGAGACGGGGGCCATGTGCGGATAGAAGCCGGGAATGTAGGCGACGTCGGTGATGTAGCCGGCGGCGGCGGCCATGCGAGGGCTCCTCGTGATCAGGCGGTTGCGGTGACTTTACGATACTTCCGCACCAGCCGGCGCCGGATACTCGCCGCCTCGGCGGGAAGCCGGTGCAGCCGCAGCGCCCGGGCCGGCCCGCGCCGCCGCGCCACCGGCTCGATCGGCGTCGCGAAGATCCGGGCGAACTGGTCGCGGATCGCGTCGACACGCCCACATACGGGCACGCGGTTATCGCGAAACCACGGCATGCCGAGCAGTCGCTCGTGCAACGCCGGATCGTGATCGACGGCCACGATCCGTTCGACGAGGTCGTCGAGCGACCGCCGCGTCCAAGCGCCCTGGTCGTGCAGCGACAGAAAACTCCGCGTGTCGAAGTCGCGGCCCACCAGCGGATCGCCCCAGTAGATCGGGAGCGAACCCGCCACCATCGGCTCGACGATCTTCTCCGTTGAGTAGCCGGGGTACGACTCGTTTTCGAAGGAGATCGTGAACTTGTAGTCGGCGAGGAAGGCGATCTTGTCGGCGACGCGATGGCCCAGCGTATTGAGCACCTTGCCCCCGGAATCGACGGGCTTGTAGCGCGAGAGCCTGTGGAAGAACTCGTTGCGCACCTTGCAGAGTGGATTGGAGACGACGAACGCGCAGAACTTCGTCTTGGCGGCGAGCACCGCGGCCGGGTCGTACGAAGCCGGCTTCACGAGCGAGACAGGATCGACGTAGAGCGCCCAGAGCGGGAGCCGGAAGTGCCTCGGGTGGGAGGAGTACTCGAACGTGAACGCCCAGTCGCAGGCGTTCCAGTCGGGCGTGAGGTTTTCGCCGGTGTAGAAGATCCGCACGCAGTCGTATCGCAGAAACTCCTTCCGCCGCTTGCCGACATAGGCGTAGACGATGTAGTCGGGATCGTCGCAGATCTCGAGCCTGTAGCACGGCGCGAGCAGACGCGTGAAGTAGTTGTCCTGCGTGTCGAAATCATCCCAGAAGCCGACGAACTTGATGCGGATGGTTCGCCGCGGATCAGAAGCGCTCGGGCTCGACATGACCGCTAGCGGATGGGCACGAGCGGCGGATCCGCGCCGATCGCCGGGCGAGCCGGAGCGACGGGCTGCAGCGACTGCACGGGCACCGCGACTGGCACGGGTGCCGCCACTGCAGGCGGTGGCACCGTGGAGACGCGGGGCACGGGGGCCGCCGCCTGCGCGGAGCGGGCGTTGAGGTCGTCGATCAACTGCTGCACCTCGGGCCGGATGCCGATGCCCCGGTTCTGGAACACGTCGGCCGGCGTGACGCCGAAGCGGCCGTAGAGCATCGAGTCGGCGTTGTGGTCGACGGAGATGTCGGAGCCGCCGAGCGACACGCCGAGAAACAGCCCGCGGCTGCGGGCATAGGAATAGATTTCGGCGCCGAGGCGGGCGTCGGTGCCGGCGTTGGCCTGCCTGCCCACCGGCCCGGCGGCGATCGACGCGTCGGCGCCGAGCGTCACCTTCTGGCCGTTCAAGATCCCCTCGAGGCTACGCGGGGTGGCGAAGACGAGCACGATGTCGGCCGCCTGCACGCCGGCCTGGAACCCGAGGCTGCCGCCCCCCATCGTCACGAGCACGGGCGCGCTCCAGGTGCGGTCCGGCTTCCTGACGCACAGGATGCCCTTGCCATAGTTGACGCCGAGCAGGAAGCCCCCCTTGATCATGTTGGGGAAGATCGCGATCCCCTCGGCCTTCTGCAGCATCGCCGGCGGCAGCGACTCGATCTCGAGACCGAAGAACTGGTCGAGCGCGTTCTTCGCGCCCACGACCGTCTGCACCTCGGCCTCGCCGTACGTCATCTGCTGGGCGGGGGCCGCGTTCGCAGCGACGGCGACGACAATACCGTTCACTGGGAAAATGGAGGCTGAATCCTACCTCTTCAGCCTCCTCTGCGCCCAACCCAGACACGCGGCCACATCGCGCCAGGGCCGGAGGCCCGGGTTCGTGCCAGGCGACGGAGGTCGCCCAAGCGACGGTCGGCACGATGCCGAGCCGTCGCGTGAAGCAGCTTCGTGCCAGGCGACGGAGGTCGCCCAAGCGACGGTCGGCACGATGCCGAGCCGTCGCGTGATCACAGCCGGCCGTGGGCTTCGAGAAGGAGCCGCTCCGTCTCGTCCCACCCGATGCAGCCGTCGGTGATCGAGACGCCATACTGCAACGCGGCCCGGTCGCTTCCCTCGTGGATGTTGCTCTCGAGCATCAGGCCCACGATCGAGCGGTCGCCGGCCACCCGCTGCTCGATCACGTCGCGCCACACCACCGACTGGCGCCGGTGATCCTTGCCGGAGTTGGCATGGCTGCAATCGACGATGATCCGCACGGGCAGCCCCGCCTTTTCGAGCTTCGTGCGTGCCTCCTCCATCACCTCGCGGGAATAGTTGGAGCCGCTGCGGCCGCCCCGCAGCATGAGCACGCCCCACGGGTTGCCGGCGGTCGACACGACGCACGTGCCCCCCTCGTTGTCGATCCCCAGGAACGAGTGTGGCGTACGGGCCGCTTGCATGGCATCGACCGCCGCCTGCAGCGAGCCGTCGGTCGAGTTCTTGAAGCCCACGGGCATCGACAGGCCGCTCGCCATCTGGCGGTGCGTGGGGCTCTCCGTCGTGCGGGCCCCGATCGCCCCGAGCACGATCGTGTCGGCGATGTATTGCGGCGTGATCGGCTCGAGAAACTCCGTCGCCGTGGACAGCCCCATCCGGGCGATCTCGATGAGCAGCCCGCGGGCGATCCTCAGGCCCGTGCCGACGTCGAACGAGTCGTCGAGGTGGGGATCGTTGATCAGCCCCTTCCAGCCCACCGTGGTCCGCGGCTTCTCGAAATAGACGCGCATCACCACGAGCAGCCGATCGGCCACCCGGGCCGCAATCTCCCGGAGCCGGCCGGCATAGTCGCGGGCCGCATCGGGATCGTGGATCGAGCACGGCCCCACCACGGCGAGCACCCGCGCATCCTCCCCGGCGAGCACCCGCTCCACGGCCCGGCGGCCCTCCACGATCGTGCGGGTGGCCTCGTCGTCGAGCGGCAGCAGGGCCATCAGCCGGGCCGGCGGAATGAGCGGCTCGAGGCTCCGGATGCGAAGATTCGAAGTGGCGTGCGCGGCGGCGGCTGCGGTCGGATTCATGGATTCACTGTAGTTTCGGACGCGGTCGCTTCCTAGGGCCGCGGCTTTTGTGTCCGCGCCGGCTTCGTGCTCCCCAGACCCCGTCGCCGGACGTTCGCTGCGCCCTCCGGGCTGCGCTCACTCCTAGCGACTGGCGCTGCGCCATCCATGGCTTCGCTGGTCGCTAA
>RGVT01000470.1 GCA_010027105.1 Planctomycetia bacterium | reverse complement strand
AAGGGCCGCCTCGGCCTCTACGAACTCATGATCATGAACGACCAGCTCCGCGACATGATCATGCGCAACGCCTCCACCGAGGACCTCCGCAACGAGGCCCGCAAGCACGGCATGGTGACGCTGCGCGACTCCGGCATGGAGGGCATCTTCGCGGGCCTGACCACCGCCGACGAAGTCATCCGCGAAACCATCCTCGAAGCCTGAACCATGCCCACCTTCGTCTTCGAAGCCATCGACGCGGCCACCGGCAAGGAGATCCGCGACACCCTCGAGGCCCCCTCGGAGGCCGAGGCCCAGGCCACGATCCGTGCCATGGGCTACATGGTCACGAAGCTCAAGGCCGGCAAGGCGAAGAAGGGGGGCGCGGCGGCGAAGAAGAAGCCGGGCCGCACGTTCGCCATCGGCGGCGTCAAGACCAAGGACCTCACCCTCTTCACCCGCCAGCTCTCGATCCTCCAGGACGCCGGCCTGCCGATCCTGCGCAGCCTCAAGATCCTGGCCGACATGCAGAAGCCGGGCCGCCTCAAAAACTCGCTCCTCGACGTGTGCGACGAGATCGAGGGAGGCACCACGCTCTCCGAGGCGATGGCCAAGAGCCCCAAGTGCTTCGACCGCCTCTACTGCAACATGATTCGGGCGGGCGAGGCGGGAGGCGCGCTCGAGGTGATCCTGCGGCGGCTCTCGGAGTTCATGGAGCGGGCCCAGGCGCTCAAGCGGAAGGTGAAGGGGGCGATGGTCTACCCGATCGTGGTGGTGAGCGTGGCCGTCGGCATCCTCACGTTCATCATGCTCAAGATCGTGCCGCAGTTCAAGAAGATCTTCGACGACTTCGGCTCCACGCTCCCGCCGATGACGCAGTTCCTCATCGACCTCTCCAACTGGATCGCCAACTACTGGTATCTGATCCCGGCGATCCCGTTCGGCATCCGGCTGGTGATCCGGGCGATCACGCTCATCCCCTACGGCCGGTTCGGCTGGCACCTGTTCACGCTCAAGATGCCGATCTTCGGGCAGCTGGTGGAAAAAAACATCCTCGCCCGGGCCACCCGCACGCTCGGCACGCTCCTCTCCAGCGGTGTGCCGATTCTCGAGGCGCTCAACATCACGAAGGAGACCTCGGGCAACATGATGTTCGAGCAGCTCTTCCAGAAGGTGAGCGACTCGATCCGCGACGGCAACGCGATCGCCAAGCCGCTCAAGGAGTTTTCGATCCCGCCGTTCAATCTGGTGGCCTGGTTCTTCTGGACGGCGTTGTGCCCGGGGATCGGGGCCCTGCTCTACCTCACGAAATACAAGAAGCCGGTGGTGGACGACCTCGTGATCAACATGGTGGACGTGGGCGAGGAGTCG
>RGVT01000469.1 GCA_010027105.1 Planctomycetia bacterium | reverse complement strand
ATGTTGGAGCCCATGAGGGCGCGATTGGCGTCGTCGTGCTCGAGGAAGGGAATCAGACCGGCCGACACGCCAACCATCTGGCTCGGAGCGACGTCGATGTACTCGATGTCCTCAGCGGGCACGAGCACAAAGTCGCCCTTGTAACGGGCGATGACCGTGTCGCCAACGATCTTGCCGTCGACCACGGTCGCATCCGCCGGAGCAAGATGAGCGTCGTGCTCCTCGTCGGCCCGCAACCAGACAACGTCATCCGTGAGCTTCGACTTCGAAACCTTCCGGTACGGGGTCACTAAAAACCCGTACGAGTCAACGCCGGAGTAAATCGCCAAGCTGGAGATGAGGCCGATATTCGTGCCTTCCGGCGTCTCGATCGGGCAGATCCGGCCATAGTGCGAGATGTGCACGTCGCGGACTTCGAACCCGGCCCGCTTGCGGTTGAGGCCGCCTGGGCCGAGCGCGGAGAGTCGCCGCTCATGCGCGAGCATGGAGAGCGGGTTGGTTTGGTCGACCACCTGCGAGAGCTCGCCGCGGCCAAAGAAATACTCGATCGCAGCCGAGATGCTCTTGGGGTTGATGAGGGTTCGCGGCGACATCTCCGCGACGTCCTTGAGGCTCATCCGCTCCTGCACGGTGCGGCGCAGCTTGAGGAAGCCCTTGCGCAGCTCGTCGCTGGCGAGCTCGTCGATCGTGCGGAGGCGCCGGTTGCCGAGGTGGTCGATGTCGTCGACCTCGACCTCCCCCTCCCCCTCGCTGAGCTTCAGCATGTACCTGATGGCCGCGATCAGGTCGTCGGGCCGGAGCGTCATCTCCGTCTCCGGCACCGAGAGCCCGAGCTTGCGGTTCATGCGGAAGCGGCCCACGCGGCCGAGGCGGTAGCGGTTGGTGTCCTTGAACTTCTCGTCGAACAGGGCCCGGGCCTTGTCGAGGGCGGGCGGGTTGCCCGGCCGCAGCCGCTGGTAGATGCGGATCAGCGCGTCCTCGTGGCTCGGGGCCACGCCGGTGCGCCGCTTCGACTCGTCGGCGTCCTCCCGCAGGCTGTTGACGATCAGGGGCACCTTCTGCTCCTGCATCACCTCGATCGCCTTCAGGCCCGAGGTGCAGATCAACTCGGCCTGGTCGTGCGTGATCTTGCAGCCGGCGTCGACGATGATCTCGCCGGCCCGCTCGCTGCCCTTCGGGTAGACGACGTCGTCGACGGCGATCTTGCCCTCGACCTTGGCGACGTAGCGCCCCCCCTCGGTCTTCAGCTTCTCCGTCTTGTAGAAGAGCTTGAGGATCTCGGAGTCGCGGGAATATTTCGGATCCATCGCCCGCAGCAGCGTGAGCGACGAAAACTTGCCGCTCTGGTCG
>RGVT01000468.1 GCA_010027105.1 Planctomycetia bacterium | reverse complement strand
CATCTATTCGTCTTGAAAAGACATGGTAGGTCCTCTCATTTTTTTTTTAGGAATAGATGTTTCGGTTTGTCGTGGAGAAAAAGATGTGCTGTTGGAATAAGAATTCATCATATCCACCATATTATTCCCCGTTTTTTTCAAGATTATTTTAGAAACAATAAAAATAACAGCGTTAATTAAAATCATACATAGCAAGCGTAATTCAACGGGCCATTGACTACCTCCCGGAATATAAGATTTTTCTCCCAATTCAATTAATAACCTTTCATATTGATTCATGTTCAAGATTTGTTGCTGAGTAAAACCAGACATATCAAATTTTAACCAGACTCCTAAAATAAATTCAAACAATAAAAATCCACCAATTAAAAAACTTTTATAACTTTCAACATTGGAATCAAGAGTTACCTGACGAATTAAATTTTCATAAGTTTCATTCATGTTTTTATATTCAGAATACATACTGAATTCGGGAATTTCTACATTTTTATATGATTTTTTTAATAACTTGAATTTAAACAATAATTCTCTTTTTAATTCGTCCATATTTTCATCGGTTTCTGTGGTGTCTCGTAGTGTAGGTATATACTTATTCGTCTTGACTTCTCCTCTTTTTTCTAATTCAGACAATTTGGGAATAGAAGAAGATGGGCCATTGTCGTTGCCTTGATTTTTTTTTTCATTTTCTTTTGTCCAATTTTGTTGTGACTTCGTGGTTTCCTTTGGAAAGGAAAATTCTTCTTCTGGTTTCATTAATAATTCTTTTAATTTTTTTCGTGTTTCATTTTCTCCAAATAATGCAACGTTATTGTTATTTTCCCGTCTATTTGCATCCTCCTCCTTATTTTCATCATCATCGTCGTCTTCCTCCTCATCATTATCATCTTCTTCTTCCTCATCATCATCGTCTTCCTCCTCATCATCCTCGTCTTCTACCACCACTTCGTCGTCGTCCTCGTCATCTTCGTCTGCTTGTTTTTTTTCTAATGAATTTTTATTAACATTATTATTGATTTGTTCATTTTTGTTATCTTCTTCTGTTGTTTCGGAAAGTATGATAGAAGATGCCACCGATTCGTTTTCTTCTTCCATTATATTTGTCATTGTCATTTTTCTGTTATCTTCATTATTATTATTATTATTATTAGAATCATTTGTTTCAAAAAAAGAAGGTGCGACAGATTGCGCATCGGTAGGATCATATTCTTGATTTACCATATCTGGTTTTATTTTATCTTTATTTTCTAATAATTCTAAATAAAGCCTGGGCATTCGTTCGAAAGAAGCGGCTTTTTTTTCTTCTTTTTTAGAATTAGGAACCTTAATGACATTTATTTTTTTAGACATCAGA
>RGVT01000467.1 GCA_010027105.1 Planctomycetia bacterium | reverse complement strand
CGCGTGACAGGCTGAAGCCTGTCCTACTTGACGAGGTCCTTGAACACCTTGCGGACCTTTTCCACCTTCGGCGCGGCCACGGCCTGGCAGTAGGGCTGGAACGGGTTGTTGGCGACGTAGTCCTGGTGGTAGTCCTCGGCGGCGTAAAACGTGCTCGCGGGCGTCACCTCGGTGACGATCTTCCCGGGAAACACCCGGGCCGCGTCGAGCTTCGCGATCACCTCCTCGGCGATCCGCTTCTGCTCGGCGTCGTGATAAAAGATGCCCGAGCGATACTGCGTGCCCACGTCGGCCCCCTGGCGGTTGAGGGTGGTCGGGTCGTGCGTGGCGAAGAACACCTCGAGGAGCTTTTCGAACGGCACCACCGCCGGGTCATACTCGATCTCGATCGCCTCGGCGTGGCCGGTCATGCCCGTGCACACCTGCTTGTAGGTCGGGTTCGGCACCTGGCCGCCGATGTACCCGCTCGTCACGCTTTTGACGCCCTTGAGTTCGGCATACACAGCCTCCGTGCACCAGAAGCAGCCGCCGGCGAACGTGGCCTTCGCAGACGCGCCCGCCTCGTCCGCCGCCCGTCCCTGCCCGACACCCGCGCCCGTCATGATGCATGCTCCTGCCAGGATGATCGCCAATCGCCTCATGGCCCGCGCCTCCTCGCTCGCTTCGCCCGTATTGTAGGAGGTTCGGCCGGATCGACGACGAACCGCAGCGGCTTCTCGGCCCACGCGCCGGCGTAGCCCACGCCGATCCGCGGCGTGCGCTCGACGAGCCGCCGGGGCACGGCGATCCCCGCGTTTTCAAACCACAGCCCGGCCCGCCGGCTGGCCGGCTCGCCGTCGAACGCCTTGTCGATCCCGAGGCCGCGCGTCACCCGGCCGGGCCCCACGAACGCGCCCGCCCCGCGGACGAGCACCGCCGCCGGCACGCCCTCATCCCCCGTGACGATGTTCAGCATCCAGTGCATGCCGTAGCAGAGATAGACATACCACCGCCCGGCCGGCCCGAACATCACGGCGTTGCGCCTCGTCATCCCCTTCGAGCCGTGGCAGGCGAGGTCGTGGGCGCCGAGATAGGCCTCCGTCTCGAACACCACGTGCCGCGTCACGCCGCCGTCGGCCGCCCGCACCGCGAGCACGCAGCCGAGCAGGTCGCGCGCCACGCGGTCGGCGGGCCGGTCGAAGAACGAGACGGCGAGGGGCTGTGACGGGCGGGGCATATCGGGCATTATGGTGCTCTCACGCATCCCCTCGAAATCCCCCGGCCCACGCGCATCCCATGGAAGCAGGCATCGTCGGACTGCCGAACGTCGGCAAGAGCACCCTCTTCAACGCCCTCACCCAGTCGAAGGCCGCCCAGAG
>RGVT01000466.1 GCA_010027105.1 Planctomycetia bacterium | reverse complement strand
CGTCGCGGCCGAGCGTCTCCCGGTAGGTGTCGAGCGTCTTCAGGAACGCGTAAAAATCGGCCGCCCGGGGGCTCGCCGTGTAGGCCCGGGCGTAGATCTCCGAGGCCCGGGCGTCGGCCGCGCCCGTCGTTTCCTGCACCTTCCTATAGGCCTCCGACTCGATCCGCCGCAGGTCGCGCTCCTTGCGGCCCTCGATCTTGGCCGCCTCGCCCGCCCCCTCGGAGCGAAACCGTTCGGCGATCTGCAGCCGCTCCGACTTCATCCGGTCGTAGATCTTCTCGATCACGCCGCTCTTGTAGTTGATCCGCTTGACCCGCACGTCGAGCAGTTCGATCCCCCAGATGCCCACCTTCTGGGCCGCGGCGGCGAGGATCTCCTTCTCGAGGGCCGCCCGGCCGAACCTGATCGGCGGCAGGCCGGCCGCCCCGGCGTCGCCGAGGGCGGCGTCGCGTTCCGGCTGGCGGTCCTTGTCGGACCGCACCACCTCGATCAGGTCGTGCCGCGCGACCACGTTCCGTGTCTCGCTGCCGATGATGTCGTCGAGCCGCGAGAGGGCGCTGCGCTCGTCGCGCAGGCTTTGGAAATACTTGAGGGGATCGGCGATCTTCCAGCGGGCGAACGTGTCGACCACGACGAACAGCTTGTCGCGGGTGGTCATCTCGCCGGGGGGGCCATCCCACTCGAGAATCCGCTTCTCGAACCGGTTGGCCGTCTGCACGAACGGCAGCTTGAAGTGCAGCCCGGCGCCCGAGCGGCTCCCGGTGGTGTTGATCGGGTCGCCGATCGGCCGGCCGAACTGCGTGAGCACCACCTGCTCGGTCTGGTCGACGGTGTAGGCGCAGCCGAAGATCGCGATCGCGGCGAGCACGGCGAGGAAGCCGCCGAGCGGGGAGAAGAGCCAGTCGGCCGCTCGGCGGAGCGCGACGAGCAGGGGGTGGTTGATCGGCAGCGGGCTCATGGCTCGCGCCTCCGGGCGGGCGGCTGCGGCGGGGCCGGGGCGGGCACGGCCGGCAGGCTCATGAGCGGCAAAAACTGCTTCGCATCGGCGTCGAGGATCACCTTGCCGCCGAGCTGCGGGAGCACCTCGGCGAGCGTCTCGAGGTACAGCCGCCGCCGGGTCACTTCGGGGGCCTTCTCATACTGCTCGAGGAGCGCCCGGAAGCGGGCCACGTCGCCCTCGGCCTCGTTCACACGCTTGGTGGCGTAGCCCTCGGCCTCGCTCAACTGCCGCTGGGCCTCGCCGCTGGCCCGGGGCACGACCTTGTTGTATTCGCCGTTGGCCTGGTTGATCATCTGCTCGCGCTCCTGCTGGGCGCGGTTGACCTCCTCGAAGGCCTGCTGCACGGCCGCCGGCGGATGCACGTTCTTGAGCTGCACCTGCTGCACC
>RGVT01000465.1 GCA_010027105.1 Planctomycetia bacterium | reverse complement strand
GCCGCCGATGGATGCGGTGTATTGACCGTCTACGCCTTGTACTTCCCAAAGTACGTTCACAACGTAATCAGGTTCAGGAGTAGGAAGGGTGTACATCCGAGTGATGGTAGTGGTGAATTGGGTCATAGTTTTTCCTTTGGGTTAGGGATGGGATGCAACGTAGGCTTTGAATTCAGCGTCAAGGGTTTGCAACTTCTTGAGCAGTACGACAGTCAGGCGTTCGTATTGGAAGCCTTCAACTTCACCGTCTGCGCCACGGGTAACAAGTTCTTCAAATCCAGCTTCAGCGGCTTCGTCAGCAATTAAACCGATGTAATCTTTGGTTTGGTCATCACCTTCGCACTTAGATTTGTAGCGAACAGGGCGAAATGCGCTAATGTCAAGTTCTTCTAAGTCACGCACATCTTGCTTGTATTTCAAAGCAGAGGTTGAACGAACCATGCCGCCATCTGAATTGACTACGACATTGGCCCCACCTGCTGAAGTTTTGTTATACACGGCAGGTACATAAAAGAAACCACCAACACCAGCGTTGTACCAGATTTGAGGATTCCCATCCCCATCCGACAGCACGATGTTGTTGCTTGATGTGCGGATGTCGAGGCCACCTTGGTTGCCGTTGTACGCGCCAAGGATTGTGTTTTTGGCCCCAGAAGTAACTAAGTAGCCAGAGGCGTAGCCATAGAATGAGTTGTTTGCGCCCGTTGTAGCATTTCCAGCAAATTCACCAACAAAAGTGTTGTTGTTCGATGTAGTTGAGTAACCAGTCCTATCACCAATAAAGACATTGTTAATGCCAGTCTGATTACTATACCCCGCCTGATAACCAACAGCAGTGTTGTTGGAGGCGGTGGTGTTGGCTGCAAGAGCACTTACCCCCATTGCCGTATTGTTTGACCCAGTCAAGTTGGCTAGCATCGATTCGAAACCAAACGATACGTTGTTTGCGCCTGTTGTGTTTGCTGCTAGAGCTGAATATCCAAAAGCGTCAACTGAACCACCAGCAGTAGCGTATCCTGCCTTATAACCAACAGCCGTAATTGCGCCTCCTACTGTTGTGTTGCGTGTTGTAAGAGGCGGTGGTGTTGGCTTGGAGTGCCGCAGAACCAACCGCCGTGTTGTATGAGCCAGTTGTGTTTGACAGTAACGCAGGTGGCGTAGAGCCAATGACACCATTACCAATTGCCACGTTGTAACTGCCTGTGAGGTTGGAGTTTAAGGTTCCAGACCCAAAAGCAGTGTTTGCAGTGCCAGAGGTGTTGGCATATAGGGACTGATAACCAAAAGCGTCATTGGAACCAGCGGTGCTAACCTTGAGTGCCAACGAGCCAACAGCCGTTACATACGCTGCAGTGCTTCCTGTGTACCCAGCCTGATAACCAACAGCAGTGTTGTT
>RGVT01000464.1 GCA_010027105.1 Planctomycetia bacterium | reverse complement strand
TTATATACTTTTTATATACTTGTATACTTTTTATATACTTGTATACTTTTTATATACTTATATACTTTTTATATACTTCTACTTTTTATATACTTCTACTTTTTATATACTTATATACTTTTTATATACTTGTATACTTTTTATATACTTCTACTTTTTATATACTTTTATATTTCTTATATACTTTTATACTTCTTATATACTTTTATACTTCTTATATACTTATATATTTCTTATATACTTATATACTTTTTATATACTTCTACTTTTTATATACTTATATACTTCTTATATACTTATATACTTCTTATATACTTATATACTTCTTATATACTTATATACTTACAATTCATATTTTATATTTAAAAAAATAATGAATGATAAAAAAGAAAAAAAAAAATTAAACAATAATAAATATTCAAATAGAGAGAAAGGATGGAACTAAAAAAAAGGTTAATACCATCCTCTTCAAAAATCATTAATGGAGATATTCCAAAAACTCTTTTTTCGTTTTTTGCCTTGCTTGTTGGTTATACATCTTTTCGTCCTCAATACTTTTGTGGTTCTTCTTATCTGGGTCATTTCCCTCAAAATGGTCATCTTTTTCTTACTGCGGGGCATTGTGTTCCAGTGCGATGGCAAACAACACGAGAACCTTTACAGGATATGGAAATCCATCTATTTTTGAATAATCCTACCATTTCTTCGATACAAGATGATATTTATGATTCTATTTGTGAAAAAGATTGTCTATATGTTGATGAGATTTTTAAATACCCATCTGTAGAAGCTTGGGAACTGAAAAACGGCGACCTCGCTATTTTACAAGTAAACGAGGAGAAATCTTCTCAAAGAGCACTTAAAATTCTCGAAGAAATAAAACCCATCATCCTTCCCAATATATCGTATGTAGAGGAAAGTAATAATGATACAAAAGAACCTTTTTTAATCATTGGTTATGGATTAATTCAAGAAAATGGTAAAAAAATATCAGATCAATTAAGAGAAGGTGTTGTTTATATTTTCAATGACGATAAAGATTTTCCAATCATTACAGAAAATGATTATTATAATAAAACAGTTCAATTTCTTGCAGAAAATAATAATGATCTGGCGAATGAAAAGGATAATATTGATGCATGTCATGGAGATAGTGGAGGACCTCTATTCCGGAATTCAACAAATGAACTTTTTGGAATTACCAGTTGGGGAATTGGATGTGGAGAAACCAATATTCCAGGTGTTTATACCAACATTTCCTATTTTAGAGATTGGATCCAATCGTTTATGAAATAATAGTGTTTTTTGTTTGCAAGATGGATGATTAAAAAAAAAAAAAGAATACAAATATATTGTTTGGTTGTAAAGTTTATTGGAATTCTTGTGCTATTTCATTTT
>RGVT01000463.1 GCA_010027105.1 Planctomycetia bacterium | reverse complement strand
CCCGTGGCCACGAGCTGCTCGGGCGTGGGATCCGGCAGGAGGTCGCCGGCGAGCTGCTCGCGCGTGAATTGGTCAAAGGGCTTGTTCGCATTGAACGCTTCGATCACGTAGTCGCGATACGGAAAGATCCGCTGGTTCTGGTCGCCGTGAAAGCCGACGGTGTCGGCGTAGCGGGCGATGTCGAGCCACCACACGGCCATCCGCTCGCCGAAGTGGGGCGAGGCGAGGAGCGCGTCCACGAAACCGTCGCCCTCCGACCGCGGGCCGGCCTGCGCGAGCGCCGCCTCGGGCGGCAGGCCCGTGAGGTCGAGGGTGAGCCGGCGCTCGAGCATTTGGGGCGCCGCCTCGGCCGCGGGCTCGAGCCCCTTCGCGGCCAGCCGCGCGTCGATGAAGGCGTCGATCGGGTTCTCGCCCTCGTGGCCGGCGGGGAGGGCGGGGCGGGCGAGCGGCGCGTAGGCCCAGTGGGGCTCGTACACGGCCCCCTCGGCCACCCAGCGACGGAACAATTCCTTCTGCTCCGCCGAGAGCGGCTTGTGGGCCGACTCCGGCGGCATCGGATCGTCGTCGTCGAAGATCCGCCTGATGATCGCGCTCGAGTCGGGATCCCCCGGCACGATCGGCACGCCGCCGCCGTCGGTTTCCTTCAGGGCGGCGTCGCGAACGTCGAGCCGCATGCCCGCCTCGCGGGTCTTGGCGTCGTTGCCGTGGCAGTGGAAGCACGTGTCCGACATGATCGGCCGGATGTCGCGATTGAACGACACCCGGTCGGCAGCGGGGGCCACGGCGCAGCACGTGGCCCCGAGGATGGCCGCGAGGGCCGATCGGGCAGAGCGGTTCGCCATTGGATCACTCCACTGGAAAACGCCCGCGTCGCCGTCGGCCCGGGCGGGGGCTCGACGCGGACCCACATCTCGAGGCGGGTCGATCGGCGGACTGTCGTCTCCATTGTATCGTCCGGATCGCGGGCGAGGATCAAGTCGGCAAATGTACGAGTGGCGCCGGCTTCGGGCTCCCCAACCCGTAGGCGCCAGGAAGTTTCGGCGGAGTCGGTCGGTGGGCACGCGCAGACGCAGGGAGTCGTTGAGGACTATCGACGCCCGATCAAAACCCACGAGTTCTGTACTCTCAACGCGACCGAAGTCGAGCATGCCTACCGCCGGCTCCGAATGCGGGTTGTTGCCACCCGCCATACCGTCCGGCGCGCGAGTCGCCCCTAATCCAAGAAGCCGCTGAGCTCCTCGCTGCGGGCCGGGGCCTGCAGCTTGCGGACGGCCTTCGCCTCGATCTGCCGGATGCGCTCGCGGGTGACCTTGAAGATGTGGCCCACTTCCTCGAGCGTGTAGCTGTAGCCGTCGCCGAGGCCGTAGCGGAGTTTGATGATCTCGCGCTCGCGGTAGG
>RGVT01000462.1 GCA_010027105.1 Planctomycetia bacterium | reverse complement strand
GCGTGCGACGTGAAGGGGGGCATGGCGGCGATGCTGCGGGCGATCGACCTGCTCGCCGCCGCGGACGCGCCCCGTGGGGCGACGATCGTGTTCTCCGCGACGGTCAACGAGGAGTTCGGCTTCTCCGGCGCCAGGGCGCTGACGCGACTGTGGAGCAGCACGGACGAGCCGTCCGCGGCCGATGCCGCCGCCCGGGCGGTCGTGGGTGGACGGCCGGAGTTCGCGATCGTCGCCGAGCCGACCGGCCTCGACATCGTGACGGCGCACAAGGGGGCGGTCCGCTGGCGGACCCGCATCCGCGGCCGCAGCTGCCACAGCGCGTTTCCCGAGCAGGGAGACAACGCGATCTACGCCGCGGGCCGGGCCGTGCTCGCCGTCGAGGCGCTGGCCCGGGAACTCGCCGCGCGGCATCCGGACCATCCCTGCGGTCCGCCGACGCTCAGCGTGGGAACCATCCGCGGCGGGCTGGGCGTCAATCTCGTGCCCGATCTGGTGGTGATCGAGATCGACCGCCGGCTGGTGCCGGGAGAGTCGCCCGGGCAGGCCCGCTCGGAGGTGATCGAACGGATCGGCCACGCCTGTGGTGCGACCGTGGTCGAGCACGAGGAGCCGTTTCTCGAGAGCCCGGGGTTGCCCGACGCCGGCGGTGTCGCGAACGCGGCCCGGTGGACCGCGGCCCTGTCCGCCGCCGCCTCCCGCGCCGGTGGCGGCCGCCGCCACGCGGCGCGGTTCGGCACGAACGCGAGCGTGTTCGCAGCCGCCGGCGTGCCGGGCGTGGTCTTCGGGCCGGGGTCGATCGCACAGGCCCACACCGCCGACGAGTGGATCGATCTCGCGGAGGTCGCGGCGGCGGCGACCACGCTCGTCGAGCTCGTCGTCGGGGCGGCGGCCGCGGGGCCGCGGCCCGTGTGAGAATGCCGACCGGGCTGGTACAACACGGCCCTCCGTTTCGAAGCGGCGTAGTTCGAAGCACCGTAGCCGGACCCCGGCGGGAGCGTCTCAACGCATGGCAGCGCGCATCAGGGTGAAGGGCCCGGTCGTCGACCTCGACGGCGACGAGATGACCCGGATCATCTGGCAGTTCATCAAGGATCAGCTGATCCTTCCCTACCTCGAGGTCGACATCCGCTATTACGACCTCTCGGTGCAGAACCGCGACGCCACCGCCGACCAGGTGACGATCGACGCCGCCAACGCCATCAAGGAATGCGGCGTCGGCGTGAAGTGCGCGACGATCACGCCCGACGAGGCCCGGGTGAAGGAGTTCAGCCTCAAGCAGATGTGGAAGAGCCCCAACGGCACGATCCGCAACATCCTCGGCGGCGTGATCTTCCGCGAGCCGATCATCATCCGGAACATCCCGCGGCTCGTCCCGGGCTGGACGAAGCCGATCGTCGTGGGCCGCCA
>RGVT01000461.1 GCA_010027105.1 Planctomycetia bacterium | reverse complement strand
TATGTGATATCATTGAAAAAAAAAAAAATGAGGATAAATCGTCTCAAAGTGATGATAACAACAATATCCAAATACAACAAAAAATGCATTGTTGTTGTGCTCGTGCATTGTTTTATCATGGACTGTTTAAAACGAAGATTAAAGAATATCTAAAAATAGCACATGTTGATGGTATTTTGTATAATGGGTCGTCGACATCGTTATGGATGTGTAAAGAATATTTCCAAAATGCAGATATTTATGAATTCGAGTTTGATAGAGAACATACTAATATCAAACAAAAGAGCAGTATTGTCGATTCTTTTTCTAGCAAAAATGTTTTGTTTGATATCATCATTATTCATTATGATACAACTAATAATCATTTTGAAGACCAAATAAGGATTATTGAAAAAACACAATCTTTTTTAAAACCAGGAGGAATGCTGATTACTGAAAGCATTTCTAGCTCTTCACAGGAAAAAGATTATATTGATACATTAAAAAACATCTGTCTAGACCAATTTCAAGATTATTATTTTGCAGAGGTGCAACATCAAAATATGTATTTTGAAGATACAAATAATAAAAAATTATTCTTCATCTTGACAAAAAAAGAAAGCCCTCCAATTTTTGAGAATACAAATAAGATAACAATTATTACTCCTTGCTATAGAATAAATAATTTAAAAAAAATAAAAGAAACGATTCCTTTTGAATATATTGAAAAATGGTTCATTGTATATGACGGGAGCAAAATAACAGAACTTCCAAATATTTTTAAAGGAGAGGAGGAAAAAATAGAAGAATATGTGCACTGTGGAAAGGGTATTGTCGGTAATTCACAAAGGAATTTTGCACTATCTCTTATTGAAAATCCGGATGCTATCATTTATTTTTTAGACGATGATAATGTGATTCATCCAGATTTTCACCTTTTATTAAGAGTTATAGAGAATGATAAATTATACACTTTTCACCAGATGAACGGAACAAAAGCACGGAATGGAAATAATATTCGTTTAAACCATATAGATACCGCGATGTTTATCATTCCCTTCCGGTTATGTAAAGAAATCAAATGGATAGAACACAAGTATAACGCAGATGGTCATTATATTGTTGAATGTTATCACAAAAATAAAAATGCACATGTATTTATCGATAATTTTTTATGCTATTACAATAAATTAAAATGAATGAAAGAAAAAAAAAGACCTATCTGTGTTTATTTCCTTTCATCTATCCTTGGATGCATTTTAAATACCTCCTTATTTAACGACATGATGCATTACGAAACTGGAAGATAGATATACTAACTAACTAGCTTTTACTATCTATCTATCTGGTGGACAAGATAAACGCCAGCGTAAAAAAAAGTGTGTCTGTAAATACATACACAAGTATGTATAGATAGATACATACACAAAT
>RGVT01000047.1 GCA_010027105.1 Planctomycetia bacterium | reverse complement strand
TCCGTCGCCGGCCGCGGCGGGTGGCAGCGACACCTCCGTGCTGCCAACAGCGCCGGGCCCCTCGAGCCGGAGACCTCCGACAGGGCGGCCGAACCGGCCGCGAAACCGCAGCCGTACGAGTTCGCCATCCCGCGTCGCGACCGCGGCGGGCGACCGCACCCACTGGCCGTCGGGATCCTCGAACCAGGCGTGCCAGTCGGCGACCGACCCGGCGGCGGCCGGCACGGCGACGACGAGCGGGGTCCAAACGCCCGTGCGGTGCACGCCGCCGAATCCCGCGGTCACGTCGAGGGTCTCGGCCCGCCCCGCGGCGGCGAGGAGCAGCGAAACCGCCCACGGAAGGAAGCCCGCGGGGCGCATCACGGCTTCTCCGCATCGGGGCAGGTGCACGCGCGCTTCCCGCAGCCCGGGCAGCCGGCGCCATACTTCGCGTCGACCGCCGCCTCGAGGTCGACGTCGACCACGTTGGCGATCGTCGCCAGCCAGGCAAGCACGTCGGCGAACTCGAGCGCGAGCTCCTGCTTCGTCGTCGGGCTCGCCGCCGCCGATGCGTGCGTGCGCAGCGCCGTGGACAGTTCTCCGATCTCCTCGGTGAGCCACATGAACGTGCCCTCGACGCCGCGGGCCGCGTCCTTGTCGTGGTACATGGCGCGGATCAGCGCCTGAAACTCCCTGAGCGTCATGGCGGCGTGAACGCGGGTCGGGAGGCTTCCGGACGTGAACGGGGTGCGAACCACGGATAGATCGCCGGCACGACGAACGCGGTGAGCAGCGTCGACGTCACGATACCCCCGATCACGACCGTTGCCAGAGGCCGCTGGATTTCGGCCCCGGAACTCGTGGCCAGGGCCATCGGCAAAAACCCCAGGCTCGCCACGAGGGCCGTCATCAACACCGGCCGGATGCGCACGTCGGCCGTGGCGATCGCGGCCTCGCGGGCCGAGAGACCGCCCTGCCGGGCGTGCTCGGCGCCCGACACCCAGACGAGGCCGTTGAGCACCGCCACGCCGAAGAGCGCGACGAACCCCACGCCGGCCGCGATCGAGAACGGCATGCCGCGGAGCGCGAGAGCCGCGATTCCGCCCGAGGCCGCCACCGGCACGGCGCAGAAGATCAGCGCCGCGAGGCGGAACGACTTGAAGCTCGTGTAGAGCAACAGCGCGATCAGCCCGAGCACGACCGGCGTGATCAGCGCCAGCCGCCGGCTCGCCGACAGCAGGTTTTCGAAGTCGCCGCCCCAGCCCAGCGTGTAGCCGGGCGGCAGCGGCACCTCCCGCCTGATCCGCTTCTGCGCCTCCTGCACGAAGCTCGCCACGTCGCGGCCGCGGACGTTGGCCGACACGAACGTCCGGCGCCGCGAGTCTTCGTGCTCGATCGAAGGCGGGCTCTCCTCCACGCGGATGTCGGCGAGCTCACCGAGCGGCACCGGCCGGCCGCCGGTCGCGGCCACGGGGATCTGGGCCACGAGCTCCTCCTGCTCGCGCCACGCGTCGGGAAACTTCACCATCAGCGGAAACCGCGGCCGTCCCTCGTACACGACGCCGACCTGGATGCCGCCCATGGCCGACACCGTCCGCATCACGTCGATGCCGTCGATGCCGTGGCGGGCGAGCTGGTCGGGGCGGGCGTCGATGCGGAGCGTGGGCACGTTCGCCTGCCAGTCGGCCCGCACGTCGGCCGCCCCCGGGATGCCGCGGAGCACGCCCTCGATCCGCTGGCCGAGCTCGCCGAGCGTGGCGAGATCGTCGCCGTAGACGAGCGCGGCGACGTCGGCCTTCACCCCCGCGACGAGCTCGTCGACCCGCATCTCGATCGGCTGGCTGAAGCCGAAGTTGGCCCCCGGGATCGCCCGGGTGAGCGCGGTCGACATCCGCTCCACGAGCTCGTCGCGCGGGATGTCCCGCGGCCAGTTGGCCCGCGGCCGGAGCATCACCCAGACGTCGGTCTGCTGCACGCCCATGATGTCGTTGGCGATCTCGGGCCGGCCCGTCTTGCAGAACACGGTGCGGACCTCCGGGAACTCGCCGAGCACCTTCTCGATCCGCGTCGTGAGGGGCACGGAATCCTCGAGCGTGGCGCTGGGCAGACGGTTGACCTCGATCAGAAAATCCCCCTCGTCGAGCCGCGGCATGAACTCGGCCCCGAGCCGCAGGGCCACCGGCACGCTCGCCGCCACGAGGCCGAGGGCGCAGAGCGTGATCGGCACGGGATGGTAGACGGCGCGCCGGGCGAGCGGCTGGTACACGCGATGAAACAGCCGCATCAGCAGCGGCTCGTGCTCCTCCTCGCGCGAGAGCACCGTGGCCGCCAGCACCGGCATCAGCGTGAGCGAGATCACGAGCGAGCCGGCGAGCGCGAAGAGCACGGTGAGCGCCATCGGCCGGAAGAGCTTTCCCTCGGTGCCCTCCAGGAACAGGATCGGGAGGTAGACGATCGCGATGATCAGCTCGCCGAACATCGTCGGCCCGCGGACCTCGATCGCCGCGTCGCGCACCACGCCGAGCTTGGAGGCCGTCGGCAGGGCGAGCCCCAGCCGCCGGACGCAGTTCTCGACCATGATCACGGAGCTGTCGACGACGAGCCCGAAGTCGATCGCGCCGAGGCTCATGAGGCTCGCCGGGATGCCCACCGCCCACATCAGGTTCGCCGCGAAGAGCATCGAGAGCGGGATGGCGAGCGACACGATCAGCCCGGCCCGCACGTTGCCGAGCAGCACGAGCAGCACGCCGATCACGAGCAGGCCACCCTCCGCGAGGTTGTGGAGCACCGTGTCGAGCGTGCGGGCGATGAGGTCGGAGCGGTCGTAGAGGATCTCGAGATCGATGCCGGGCGGCAGCGTGCCGCGGATCTGCTCGAGCTTCTCCTTGGCGGCCGCCACCACCCGCCGGCTGTTCTCGCCGCGGATCATCATCACCATGCCGGTGACCACCTCCCCGCGGGAATCGCGGGTGGCCGCCCCTTGGCGGACGAGCGGCGCGATCCGCACGTCGCCGATGTTCCGGATCAGCACCGGCACCCCCCCGGGCGGGCTGCGGACGATGACCCGCTCGATGTCGTCGGTGTCGGTAAGCAGGGCCTCGCCGCGGATGAACCGCTGTTCGCCGTTCTTCACGATGTAGCCGCCGCCGGTGCTCGTGTTGTTGCGCTCGAGCGCCGCGAGCACCTCGCCGAGCGAGATGCCCTGCGATGCCATCCGGTCGGGATCGATCCGCACCTCGTAGCTCTTCGCGAATCCGCCGTGGGCGTTGATGTCGGTGACGCCCGGCACCGTGCGCATCACGGGGGCGATGTCCCATTCGAGGATGCTGCGCAGGTCCATGAGCGACCGCCCCTTCCCCTGCACCTCGAACTGCAGGATTTCGCCGAGCGCGGTGGAGAGCGTGCCGAGCTGCGGGTCGGCCCCGGCGAGCGACATGCCCCCCTTGGCGGCCGGCAGCCGTTCGGCCACGAGCTGCCGGGCCCGCAGGATGTCGGTGCCCTCGTGGAACACGATCGTGACCAGCGAGATGCCGAGGCGGGAAATGCTGCGGATCTCCTCGACGTCCGGCAGGCCGCTCATCGCGAGCTCCACCGGATAGGTCACCAGCCGCTCCACCTCGAGTGGCGGGAGGGTGCCCGCCTCCGTGACGACCTGCACCTGGATGTTGACGAGGTCCGGCACGGCGTCGACGGGGATGTGCGTGGCGGCGTAGAGCCCCCCGAGCGCCATCAGCACGAACATCGCGATCACGAGCGCCCGGTTGGCGAGCGACCATTCGATGACGCCTGAGAGCACGGACTGCCTTTCCTTTCGCCGACGGATGCCCGCCCGGGAATGCGGGCGGGGCGGCTACTGCTCGTGCTCGAGCAGGAGTTCGCTCTTGAGCAGGAACGCGCCCCGGGTCACCACCTGCTGCCCCGCCTCGAGGCCGCTCTTCACCTCGACGAATTCGTCGTCGTCGGTGCCGGGCTCGATCGCCACCTTGCGGAACCGCGCGTCGCCATCGGGCACGAACACGAACGCCTCGGCTCCGTGCCGCATCACGGCCGCAGCCGGCACGGCCAGACCGTAGCGGATCTGCCCCTGGGGCAGGTCGACCCACACGAACATGCCCGGCTTGTAGTGGGCGTCGTCGTTTTCCAACTCGGCCACCAGCGGCACGCTGCGCGACTCGGCCTCGACCGTCGCCCCAACGTGGTTGATGCGGGCCGTCGTGTTGTGCTCGGCGGAGCCGGGCACGTGCACCGCCACCTCCTGTCCGTCGGCCACCTCCACGGTCGTCCACTGCCGCTCGTGGATCTGCGCCCGCACCCAGAGCTTGGCGTTGTTGGCCACGATGAACAGCGGGTCGCCCGCCTGCACACGTTCGCCCCGGGCCACGAAGATGTCCTCGACGATGCCGTCGACCGGGGTGCGCAGCACGAGCGAACTGAGCGCCGCCACCGTGGCCGGGGCGGCCTCGCCGCCCTCGAGATCCGCTCCGCCGTCGCCGGTGTCGATCCGGCTGCCCACGAGCGTGCGCAGGTTTTCCTTCGAGATCTGCACGAGCCTCTCGGCCTGCTTGAGCGAGGCCCGGGCACGATCGCGATCCTGACGTGTGAGGAACCGAGCCTCCTCGCAGGCGGCCGTGAAGTTGGCGCTCGCCACCTCCAGATTGCTCGTGCGCTCCTCGATGATCCGCCCGGAGAGCACGCCCCCCTCGCCGAGCTGGCGGGTGCTGGCGTTCACCTTCTCCACGAACACGAGCCGCGAGTACGCCGCGAGGATCTTTTCGCGGTAGGCGCCGAGCACGCGATCCTGGAACTTCTTCTCGATCGCGTCGATCGGCGGGTGGGATGTGAGGGCATCGAGGAGTGCGTCGACGTTGTCGGCGATCGTGGCGGCCCAGTCGGCGGATTTCTGCTCGATGCGGAGATCGTCCTCCCGCTTGCGGACCTCGTCGCGGGCCACGCCCACCTCGGGGCTCGACACCTCGGCGAGCGAGGCGCCCTTCTTCACCCGCTCGCGAACCTTCACGAAGACCTGGGACACGATCCCGTTGACGGGCGACTTGTAATCGACGCGGTTGCGGGCGTCGTAGTCGAGGCGGCCGGGCACCGTGATATGCTCCCGCAACTGCCGCGTCGCGACCGGCGCGAGGGTGATCTCCGCGGCGCCGGCCGACCCCGCGCGGAGGGTCACGACGTCGGTCGGCTGCGAAGCCGCCCCGGTCGCATCCGGGCCATGCGGAGCGGCATGGTCGCCCCCGGCAAAGTGGTGGGTGGAGAGCCACCACCACGCGAGCCCGCCCGCGGCCAGGATCGCCATGCCCGTCAGGCTGCGGCCGAGCCGCGCGAGCCAGCCGTGCCCGGAGGCTTTCGCCCGTTGCGCATGGGCGGCTGCAAGCGCCTGGCCGGCGGACTCGTTCGCGGGCGAAATCGTCGACATGCGAAGCGGCGGGACCGCCGGGAATGAGGCTCGAAAAAACGGCACTGGCATCCGCCTGAAGTCTACACAAGCGGCTGGAGCCGGGATACTCTCAGCAAGGCGTGGCGCCGCGGGGCGCTCCGTCCCAGCCAGTGCCTTTTCGGGATCCGTTCATGTCTCCTTCCCGCACGATCCGCATCTTCGACACGACCCTCCGCGACGGCGAGCAGTCGCCCGGCGCGAGCATGAACCTCACCGAGAAGATGGAGGTGGCGCAGGCGCTCGTGCAGCTCGGCGTCGACGTGATCGAGGCGGGCTTTCCGATCGCCTCGCCGGGCGACTTCGAGAGCGTGCGCGAGATCGCCACGGCGGTGCGTGGGGCGACCGTGTGCGGCCTCGCGCGGTGCAGCGACGCCGACATCGACCGCGCCTGGGAGGCCCTGCGGCACGCGGAGCGGCCGCGGATCCACGTGTTTCTCGCCACGAGCGCGATCCACCGCGAATTCAAACTGCGGATGACGGAGGACGAGATCGTGGCCCGGGCCGTGGCCGGCGTGAAGCGGGCCCGGAGCGTGTGCGGCGACGTCGAGTTTTCCCCGGAGGACGCCGCCCGCACCGAGATCGACTTCCTGTGCCGCGTGGTGGAGGCGGTGATCGACGCCGGGGCGACGACCGTCAACATCCCCGACACGGTCGGCTACGCGACGCCCCTCCAGATGCACCACGTGATCAAGAGCCTCGTGGAGCGGGTGCGGGGCGTCGAACGGGCGGTGATCAGCGTGCACTGCCACGACGACCTCGGCCTGGCCGTGGCCAACAGCCTGGCGGCCGTGGAGGCGGGGGCCGGGCAGGTGGAGTGCACGATCAACGGCATCGGCGAGCGGGCGGGCAACTGCTCGCTCGAGGAGGTGGTGATGGCGCTGCGGACGCGCCGCGACCATTACGCCTGCGACACGCGGATCGTCACCCAGCGGCTCGTGCCCACGAGCCGGCTCGTGGCCAACATCACCGGCATCCAGGTGCCGCGCAACAAGGCGATCGTGGGCCGCAATGCGTTCGCCCACGAGGCCGGCATCCACCAGGACGGCATGCTCAAGGAGCGGCGGACCTACGAGATCATGCGGCCGGAGGACGTCGGCCTCGAGCGCACCGACCTCGTGCTCGGCAAGCACAGCGGCCGGGCGGCGCTCGCCGACCGCGCCAAGGCCCTCGGCTACGCGCTCACGCCGGAGCAGCTCCAGAGCCTGTTCGAGCGGTTCAAGACGCTCGCCGACCGCAAGAAGGAGATCTACGACGGCGACATCGCGGCCCTCTGCGAGTCGCAGTTCGCCGAACTGCCGGAGCAGTTCACGTTCGAACGCTACGTCCTCTCGAGTACCAGCGGCGCCGCTCCCACCGTGGAGCTCCAGGTGCGGCAGAGCGGGGCGCCGCAGTCGGTGACTGTGACGGCGGGCGACGGCCCGATCGACGGCATCTTCCTCGCGATCGAGAAGCTCACCGGGATCACGACCGTGTGCCGCGACTTCCGCGTGCAGGCGGTGACCGTCGGCAAGGACGCTCAGGCGGAGGTGACCGTCGAACTCGAGCATGCCGGGCAGGTGCAGCGCGGCCGCGGCGTCTCGACCGACTCGCTCGAGGCCTCGGCAAAGGCCTTCCTCGCCGCGATCAACCGCCTCGCCCTCGGCGCGCCACCCCGCCTCCACCCGCAACGGCCGTAGCACGGCGCACCGTTGCGACAGGCTTCCAAGCCTGGCGGTGGACAGGGCTGGAGCCCTGTCCCTACGTCGACGCCAGGCCCGGAGGGCCGGGTAAACACGAGCCGACGGAGGTCGGCCAAGGGAAAATGGCACGATGCCATGTTTCCCGTGAAGCGGAGGCGAACGTCCGGCGAGACGGCACGGGGTAACCCCGAGCCGGCGCGTTTCACCAGACGCTCACCCCGACCGAAACAGCGCCTCCACGCGGGCCCGCTCGCGGTCGATCTGCTCGTCGGTGGCGCCGAGGTGCCCGAGGATGCTCGTCGTCATCGCCAGGGCGACCTCCCCCTCGTCGGCGAAGACGTCCGCGGCCCCCGCCTTGCGGACGGCCGGCACCTGCCGTACGAATTGCGTGCGGGCCACCACGCGGATGCCGGGATTCAGCTCCCTGGCCCGGCGCACGATCTCCTCCTCGGCGGCTCCGGTCGCGGCGGTGAGCAGCAGGTGCCGGGCCCGGGCGACGTCGGCCTCGGCGAGGATGTCGGGGCGGCTCGCATCGCCGTACACCGCCCGCACGTCGAACGTGCGCAACCGCCGCACCGTCTCGAGATTGAGCTCGATGACGGTCGGTTCGATGCCGTTGTCGAGGAGCAGCTGGACAACCGTCTGACCGACCGGCCCGTAGCCGACGACGACCGCGCGGTGGGCGGCATCGGCCGGCGATTCGTCCCCTGCGCCCGCCGCGTCTGGAGCGGCGGCGAACCTGCGCGCGAGCGCAGGCTCGACCAGCCGGGCGGCCCGATACAAGAGCGGATTGAGCGTGATCGAGGCGATCGCCGCGGCCACCAGGGCGTCGACCGCCCGGTCCGGCATGCCCCCGAGCTCCCGGGCCACGGCGGCGAGCATGAAGGAAAACTCGCCGATCTGGGCGAGGGCCGCCGCCACCGGGAGGGCGATCCGCAGCGGGTAGCCGAGCACGAGCGCGATCGTGAGCGCGGCGAGCGGCTTGGCGAGGAGGACGATCCCGAGCGTCGCGGCGACGAGCCCCGGGGCCTCGATGAGCGTATGCGGGTCGAACAGCATCCCGACCGACACGAAGAACAGCACCGCGAACGCGTCGCGCATCGGCAGCGCCTCCGAGGCGGCCCGGAGGCTATAGTCGCCGCGGCCCACGATCATGCCGGCGAGGAACGCCCCGAGGGCCATCGACACGCCGAACACGCGTGCCGACCCGACCGCGATCCCCAGAGCGATCACGAGCACCGTGAGCGTGAAGAGCTCGCGCGACCGCGTGGCGGCCGCCCGCTCGACCACCCAGGGGATCACCCGGCCGCCGACGCCCACGAGCAGCGCCACGAGCAGGGCGATCCTCGCGGCGGCCAGCCCGAGCGCCGCGGCCGGTCCGCCCGATCCCGGCGCCGCGCCCAGGACCGTCGGCAGAAGCACGAGCGCGACGACCGTGAGGAGATCCTCGACGACGAGCCAGCCGACGGCGACGTGGCCGAGCCGCGTGTGGAGGTCGTGGCCGTCGGACAGCACGCGCACGAGCACCACCGTGCTCGCCACCGACGTCGCCCCGCCGAAGATCACGGCCGTGGGCCAGTCCCAGCCCATGCAGCGGCCGACGAGGGCGCCGAGCAGCGTCGCCACGGCGCTCTGCACGAGCGCGCCGGGCACGGCGATCCCGCGCACCGCGAGGAGCTCGCGGACGTGGAAGTGCAGCCCCACGCCGAACATGAGCAGGATCACCCCCACCTCGGCGAGCTGCTCGGCGACGCCGTGGTCGGCCTCGAGGCCGGGCGTGAACGGCCCCACGGCCACGCCGGCGAGCAGGTAGCCGACGATCGGCGAGAGCCGCAGCGCATGGGTGATGAACCCGAGGACGAGCGCCGCGGTCAGGGCCGTGGTGAGCGTGAGGATCAGCGTGACGTCGTGCATGGGCTATTTTCACGCAAAGCTTCGGCGTCGTGCCTCACGTTGCTTGGCAAACCTCCGTGTGCTCTCCTCTGGCCGGCCATCCAGGCCGGCAGCCTCTCGGACGGCCGGCTGGACGCCGGCCGCGGCGGCTCGGGGCAACCTTGGCTTGCCCCGCAGCCGCCCAAGCCCGCCGGGGCCATGGATGGCCCGACGGGCGTAAAGCTAGATGGCTTCGATGCCGCGTTCGCCGGTGCGGATGCGCACGCACTCGTCCATCGGCAGCACGAAAATCTTGCCGTCGCCGATCTCTCCCGCCTCACCCGACCGGCCTCCCTTCACGATGGCGGCGATCGTGGGTTCGACGAAGTCGTCGTTGACGGCGATCTGGAGCTGCACCTTGCGGAGCAGGTTCACGCCGATGTCGTGGCCGCGGAACGTCTCGGTGTGCCCGCGCTGCCGGCCGAACCCCTGCACGTCGAGCACGGTGAGCCGGAACACCTCCACGTCGGAGAGCGCCTGCTTGACGGACTCGAGCTTGTGGGGCTGAATGATCGCGATGATGAGTTTCATGAGATGGGCTCCGGGCCACTCATCCTATCCGCACGTCTGATCGTGCCCATCGACCGCCGTGCAGCCGGGCCAAAGGCCCGGCGCCGCACGGCATGGCACAGGCGGCACGGCCGCCGCAGTGCCCTGGCATGGCCGCGAGGCCATGCCCACGGCCGCCGGGAGGTGCGGCCGCCGGCGGCTCGGGGGCAACCGTGGCTTGCCCCGCAGCCGCCCAAGCGAAAATCGGCAGGATGCCGATGTTTCGCGTACATCCAGAATGCCCCGGCCTGGGTGAGCTAGGCGGAGTGCCCACCCAAGCCGTTGGGGCATCCTTCTGGACGGTGCTACTCGGTCCGAGCCATCACGAAGCCGTGATAGGCCTCGTTGCCGTGCTCGCCGATGTCGAGACCCTCGATCTCCTCCTGCGGCGTCACCCGGAGCCCGACGACCGACTTGAGGATCAGCCACACGATCGCCGACACGGGCACGACGTACGCCCCCACGGCCAGCACGCCCACCAACTGGGCGACGAGCTGCTTCGTGCCGCCGCCGAAGAACAGGCCCGCATAGGGACCGCCCGCCGCGGCCGTGCCGAACGGACTGGAGAGAACGGTGCCGGAGAGGTCGCTCGTGGTGAACAGGCCCACGCAGAGCGTGCCGAAGATACCGTTGACCAGGTGCACGCTCGTGGCGCCCACCGGATCGTCGACCCGGACCTTGTCGAAGAACAGGACGGCGAACACGACGAGCACTCCCGCGATCGCCCCGATGATGAGCGAACTGGCCACGTTCGTGAACGCGGCCGGGGCCGTGATCGCCACGAGTCCGGCGAGGCAACCGTTGAGCGTCATGCCGATGTCCGGCTTGCCGAGCAGCAGCCAGGCAGTGAGCGTGGCCGTCAGCGTCGCGGCGGCCGCGGCCGAATTGGTGTTTACGGCCACCTGCGAGGAGAGGGCCCCGCCGTCGGCGGCCACGCTCATCGTGCTGCCGGGGTTGAACCCGAACCAGCCGAACCAGAGCACGAGGCAGCCGATGAAGGCGGCGGTCATGTTGTGGCCGGGGATCGCGTGCACCTTGCCGTCGGAGCCGTACTTGCCGATGCGGGGTCCGAGAATCAGGGCGCCGGTGAGGGCGGCCCAGCCGCCGACGGAATGCACCACCGTCGACCCGGCGAAATCCCAGAAGTTCCACTCCTTGGCGAGATAACCGAAGCCCCAGATCCAGTGGCCCGTGACCGGATAGATCACGAGAGCCATCAGGAAGCTGAAGAGCACGAAGGTGTGGTACTTGATCCGCTCGGCGACGGCACCGGAGACGATCGTGGCGGCCGTTCCGGCGAACACGAGTTGGAAGAAGAATTTCGTCCACAACGGAACGTTCGCCCAGCTGATGGCGCCGTACACGCCCTGGTACTTGTCGCCCATGGCCGGGCTGTTGTCGGCCCCGCCGACCATGAACGCGCCCGAATTGCCGATCCACCCGCCGTCGCCGGCCCCGAACATCAGGTCCCAGCCGAACAGCCAGTAGGCGATCGCCGTGGCGGCGAACACGATGAAGTTCTTGGAGAGAATGTTGACGCAGTTCTTGGCCCGGGCGAATCCCGACTCGACGCACCCGAAGCCGAGGTTCATGAAGAACACGAGCATCGAGCACACGAGCACCCAGACCGTGTCGGCCGCCATCCACAACTTCGGCACCATCTCTTCGACGGTGGGAGGGGGCGGCGTCGCCGGCGTGGCGGCGGCCGCGACTTCTTCCGCGGCCCACGCCGGGGCGGGATCACACCAGACAGCCCCGAGCAAGAGCCCCAGGGCGAGACACCAACGAAACGGAAAACCGACCGGAAAAGAACGCATCGTGCGACTCCAGAAGGGTGACAACCGACGGAAGGGAGCCCCTCCGCAGGGTCTTGACCTTCCGTGCATCAGGGACGTCCTGAATGCCTGACGAGCCCAACCGACACACCGCAGAGCAAAGAGCGTGCCGAATCGCCCGCCACCCCGTGCCACGCCCGGCTGCTGCGAGGGGACATTGCGCTCACGCAGCCTGTTTCATGTTTTTTTCGTGTGCGTCGCGAGATGTCGGCGGCGTCCGGGCGCCGCCTCGATGGCCGCGGCCGCGACGGGACGGCGCGATTTGGGGGCAGAAAGATGCTCACGAAAGAGGCATGATGGGAGGTCTGGCGAAAGCTCCGATCACCGACAGGCAAAAATTCGGGATGGTGACGATCGATCTGCTCGGCGCGGATGCGGGCGACCGGGCCGCGGTCGTCGGCCGGCTGGCCGCCCTGTTCCCCGATGCCGTGCGGCACCAGTCGGTCGACTCGGTGGAGCGGATCGCGATCCGCGGCGGCCGGCAGGCGGCCCTCGAACGCCTGGCCGGCATCGATCCGGTCGCCTACGCCCGCACCCGCAATCACGTCGGCGGGGCGGTCACCGGGCTCTCCGCCTGGATCCGCCACGGCGTGCTCTCGCTGGCGGAGGTCCGCGACCACGCCCTGGCCCATGTGCGGGTGCCCGAGGACGCGACGAAACTCGTGTCTGAACTCGGCTGGCGCGACTACTGGCGTCAGGTGCATGCGGCGCTCGGGCCGGCCATCCGTGACGACGTCGAGGCTCCCGCGGCGTTGCGGCGTGGAGGCTGGCCGCACGACCGCGTCCCCGACGACGTGCTCGGCGGCGCGACGGGCCTGGCCTGCATCGACGCGTTCGTGCGCCGGCTGCACGAGACCGGCTGGCTCCACAACCACGAGCGGATGTGGCTCGCCTCGTGGCTCGTGCACGTGCGCGGCGTCCGCTGGCAGGCGGGCGCCGACTGGTTCCTCGAGCACCTGCTCGACGGCGACCCGGCGAGCAACCACCTCTCCTGGCAATGGATCGCGGGCACGTTTTCCGCGAAGCCCTACCTCTTCAATCGCGAGAATCTCGAGGCCTTCACCGACGGCGTCCACTGTGGCGGGTGCCCCGTCCGCGGGCGGTGCGACGT
>RGVT01000460.1 GCA_010027105.1 Planctomycetia bacterium | reverse complement strand
GCCGCTTCCAGGCGATCCGCGAGGCGGTCGTGTTCGCGTTTCCGCCGCCGGGCATCCGCGGGCTGGGCGTGGCCGGCGGCTTTGAGATGAAGGTGCAGGATCGCATGGGCGTGGGCCTCCCGGAGCTGCAGAAGGTGGTGGGCGGCATGGTCGCTGCGGCGAGCGGCCAGACGAGCCTCGCGCGGGTGCAGTCCACGTTCCGGGCGGGCGTGCCGCAGCTGTTCGTCGACATCGACCGCGTGAAGGCCAAGAGCCTGGGCGTGCCGCTCGACACGATCTTCAACACGATGCAGGCCTCGCTCGGCTCGGCCTACGTCAACGACTTCAACAAATTCGGCAAGACCTACCAGGTGCGGGTGCAGGCCGACCAGCGGTTTCGCCTGCGCCCCGAAGACATCCGCCGACTGGAGGTTCGCAACCGGGATGGCGGCATGATCCCGCTCGGCACCCTCGCCACGGTGCACCAGACGCTCGGGCCCCAGATCGTGCCGCGATACAACCTCTCCCCCTCGGCCACGATCACGGGCGCCGCGGCCCCCGGCGTGAGCTCCGGCCAGGCGCTCGCGCTCATGGAGCAGCTCGCGGCCAGCCAGCTGCCGCAGTCGATGGGCTTCGAATGGACGGGCATGGCATTTCAGGAGAAGCGGGTCGGCTCGCAGGCGGCCTATGTGTTCGCGCTGGCGGTGGTGATGGTCTATCTCGTGCTCGCGGCCCAGTATGAAAGCTGGCTGATGCCGGCGGCGGTGATCATGGTGGTGCCGCTGGCGCTCTTGGGCACGGTGGCCGCCGTGGCGGCGCGGGGCATGGACAACAACATCTACACCCAGATCGGGATCGTGCTGATCATCGCGCTGGCCAGCAAAAACGCGATCCTGATCGTGGAGTTTGCCCGCGAGCTGCGCGGCAAGGGCCGGTCGATCACGGAGGCGGCGGTCGAGGCGTCGCGGCTGCGGTTCCGGCCGATCCTGATGACGTCGTTCGCGTTCATCCTCGGCATCGTGCCGCTGCTCTATGCCACGGGAGCGGGGGCGGCGAGCCGGCGGTCGCTGGGCACGGCCGTGTTCGGCGGCATGATCGCCGCCACGGTGCTCGCGGTCTTCTTCGTGCCGGTGTTCTACGTGCTCATGCAGCGGCTCGCCGAATGGCGATCGCCCCGCTCCCGACCCGTGGCGGCGCCTGCGGAGGTGTGAGCCCCCGCCGCCCGAGCCCGCTCACGAGCGCTTCAGCCGCTCGAGCCCGGCGAGCAGCTCTTCCCGGAAGGCGGGTCGGGCGGGGTTTCAAGCCGGCAACCAACCGTGGCGATCGGTCGTCGTCGTCGGGCCGGTGCTCATCGCGAAGCGTCTTCGCGGCGGCCTGATCGGAAGAATCCGCCCGGCCACGGCGAGGCAGGCAATCCTGTTCGGCACGGCGATTGCC
>RGVT01000459.1 GCA_010027105.1 Planctomycetia bacterium | reverse complement strand
TCGCCCGCCTCCAGCCACACGAGCGTGCCGTCGCGGAGCCGCGCCTGGCAGCGCCGCAGTTCGAACTGCCTGTTGGCGAGCGCTGCCGGATCGATCTCCATCCTCACCAGCCCGTAGCAGCACGGGTCGGACGCCGCCGTGGCGACGGCCAGTTCCTCGGCCCGGGCGCGGTCCAGCGCTTGGAAGTGCTGCGGGCGGAGGAACATGCCCTCCGTCCAGTGGACGGGCAGATGTCGCATGGTCGGCAATCGGGCACGAGGGAGGGCGCGCCACCGGCGCTCGCCCGCCGCGGCGCGGGCCGGTCCGGCGGCATTTACAGCCGGAGCCGGGAGAGAATACTATTTCGGTTTCACGCGGTAAACAGTCTTTTTCCACGACACCCGGCAACACGGACGACCTCGCGGTGTCAGTCGGTTCACCCACCTCATCGGCGCAGGGACGCTGGCGCGGCGACGCGCGCCGACCGGGGCGGTCGTGGAAGCCGTCGCGGCTCGCGCTCGGCCTGGCTCTGTTCGGCGTCGCGCTCGTGGGCGCGGCGCTCGTGACGGGCACGATCCTGGCGCCCCTGTTCCGCTGGCAGACCGCCGCGATCGCACTCGTGATCGACCAGTACGAACTCGGCGTGATCGAGCCGGTGCCGTTCGGCACCGCCGACCGCCGGGCCCTTTCGACGGCGCTCGCCGGCCTGCTCGACACCGGGCTCGGCAGGGACGTGGTCGAACTCACCGGCCTCGAGGCCGCCGAAGGGCTGCGCGAGCTGCTCCTGCCCCGGATGAAGCGGATGAACCTGCGCTCCAAGGACGTGATGATCGCCTACGTCCGCGGGCAGTCGCTCGTGGCGCCGCGGGCCGTCGGGCCCGACGCCCGCGACACCCTCGCGGGCCGGGCCTGCTTCCTGGCCAGCGATTGCTCCGTGGCGGGGCAGCGGCCCCGCGAGCTGGTGCCGGTGCGCGACATCGTGGAGGCGGTGGGCGCCGCGCCTCCATACGTGACGCTGCACGCGCTCGATCTGGGCGACATCACCTGGGATCCCCGCCTCGGCGTGCTCGCGAACTCGGTCGCCCGAGCGCTCGACGTCGATCTCGCGGCGCCTCAGACGGACGCCCGGTACCACAACTGGGTCCTCGGCTCGCACGACCTCTTCCAGCATTCGTCCGTGGACCTCGCCGGCGGCCGCACCTATTTCGGCCGCGCGCTCGAACTGGCCCTGGGCGGGGCGGCCGACGCGGCGCCCGACGGCGACGCCGACGGCGTGGTGGAACTGCACGAGGTGGTGCAGTTCGTCAAGTCGTGGACGGCCGAGTGGGTGCGCCGTGCGACCGGCGGCCGCGTGGCACAGACGCCCGTCGTGTGGAAACTGGGCGTGGGCCGCATCGACGCGGCCGACGTTCCGCGCGACGTAGCGCTCGTGCGGCTCGTCCGGCCGGC
>RGVT01000458.1 GCA_010027105.1 Planctomycetia bacterium | reverse complement strand
CGCTGCCATCTGGAGCCACTCCGCGAGCTTGCGGATCTTCTTCGCATCGCCTTCGTCGAACACGACAGCCGGCACACGCACCGTGCGGCCGCACTCGTACGTGCCGCTGCCGTCCATGTCGCACTCCCACTGGTCGCACTGGGCGGCCTGGTCGAGGCTTACTCCGCGAGGGTCGATTGAAATGTCTGCGTTGGGCGTCAGGTCGAGCGGCCTCGGCTTGCGGCTACTGGCCATTGGTCGGTTCCTCGAGGTGGCGGCACGGGCACGCCGGTGAGTGGATGAAGTGGCCGTCGAATCGCTCGATCACGTACTCGTGGCCGCCGTGCAGCTCTGTGCGAAGGCGGCTGTAGGACTGCGGCGTGCCGTCCGGCTGCGGCTTGGGCGACACGCAGCCGGACAGCAGCACCGCCACGACGAAGATCGTCGCGATACGCATCAGCGATACCTCACCACGGCGAACCAGCCGCGACGGATCGGCGACCACGCCACGCCGATGTCAACGGCCTGCCTTCTGCCCCAAAAACAGCACCGGCGAATTGCCGCGTCGGGCGACTCGGCCGAGAACCCGATACCCTCGGTCTGTGAGCAGCCGGAATGCACGAGGGCACCGCGCGTCCTGGGCCGTCTGGATGACCGTCGTACGGCCACGAACGACCACGGTGTCGGCGGCCGCAACGGACGCAAGCAGACAGGCAATCACGAGCAGGATGGAACGCATAAGGGTCTTCTCCTTGGGAGGGGGTCGATCCACCTACAGACTGCCACATTCGTGAACGTGGTCAATGCGAGTTTCAACGGCCCATCTTGGCGAGGAGCCGGGCCCTGGCTGCGGCCATTTCTTCGCGCGTGAGGGCGTTGCGTTGCACGGGCCCGGCCCCGTCGGCCCCCACGGCCGACACGCCCGTGTAGCTCGCCGCCACCGCGGCACCGATCACGCAGTCCCAGAGGTGGTTATCGCGGCCGGGGATCAGCCGCCACTCGTCCACCACCCGCTGGCGGCTCTCGACCCTCACCGGCACCTCGCTCGACAGCTGCTCCGCAAGCATGTCGTGTTCGCCGGCGTGCACCGTGAGCCCCTGCGGGTCGCCCGCAGGCAGTTTGAACCGTGCGGCCACGAAGGTTTTCCAGGCGTTCGTGTCGAAGAGAATGTGCCGCTGCCGCTGGATCGTGGACGTCCGCCAGTTGGCCCCGATCCGCTCGCCGCGGTCGGGGGCCTTGTCGCTGATCGTCTGCCCGCTCGCACCGACGAATCGCCCGTGAGTCGGCAGCACCCGCGGCCCCCACTTCGACCGCCTGGCGAAGTCCCGCACCACGCCCTGCGACTGTGCCCAGTTGGCATCGATGCACAGCTGGCCGAGCCGCATCACGGCGTCGTCGGTCTCGCGGACGAACTCCCGCTCGAGCAGGTCGCCGGCGAGCGCCTCCAGGC
>RGVT01000457.1 GCA_010027105.1 Planctomycetia bacterium | reverse complement strand
CCTGACGGACGCCGACATCGTCGCGCACGGCCGAGAGATCCTGCGCGCCGAGGGCGAGGCGATTGTGCGTGCGGCCGAGCACCTCGGCGACGCATTCGCCCGGGCCGTGCGGCTCGTGGTCGGGTGCACCGGCAGCGTCGTGGTGACGGGGATCGGCAAGGCGGGGCTCGTGGCCCGGAAGATTTCCGCCACGCTCGCTTCCACGGGAACGCCGAGCCATTTTCTGCATCCCGCGGAGGCGATGCACGGCGACCTGGGGGCTCTCCGGGCCGACGACGTCGTGCTCGCCCTCTCGCAGTCGGGCGAGACCGAGGAGATCGCCCGGATCCTGCCGCACGTGGCGGCCCGCGGCATCAGGATCGTCGCGCTCACGGGTTCTCCGCACAGCGCGCTCGGCCGGGCGGCCGAGGTGGTGGTGCTCACCGGAAGCATCCGTGAGGCCTGCGCCCTGGGGCTCGCGCCGAGCACGAGCACCGCGCTCATGCTGGCGCTCGGCGATGCACTCGCGCTCGTGACGAGCAGCCTGCGGCGATTCACCCACGAGGACTTCGCGGCCCGGCATCCGGGCGGCAGCCTCGGCCGGCAGCTGATGCTGGTGGAGGACGCGATGCGGCCGCTGGCCCAATGCCGCACGGCCCGGCCGGCCGACACCGTGCGGGACGTGTTCGTGAGGCCGCTGCCGGCCCGGCGCACCGGCGCCGTGATGATCGTGGACGAACGCGGCCGGCTCGCCGGCATCTTCACCGACAGCGATCTCGCGAGGCTCTTCGAGCGGCGGAACGACGCCGCGCTCGACCAGCCGATCGGCCGGGTGATGACGGCCCGCCCCACGACGGCGGCGTCGGGCTCGCGGCTCCGCGACGCGCTCGCCCTGCTCGAGGCGCGCCGGCTCAGCGAACTGCCCGTGGTCGACGATGCCGGCAGGCTGATCGGCCTGCTCGACATCGTCGATCTCGTCGGGCTCGTGCCCTCCGAGATGCTGGAACTGCCCGCCGCCTCGACGCTCGACGCGAAGCCGGCGGCCGCCTGAGCCCGGGCCGAGACCCGTGGTCCGATGAACACATCCACCAACCTCCATGACGCCCTTCACGAGCGCCTCGCGCAGGTGCAGCTGCTCCTGCTCGACGTCGACGGCGTGCTCACCACGGGGGGCGTGACGTGGTCGAACGAGGGGATCGAGCAGAAGACGTTCCACATCCGCGACGGCCTCGGCATCCGCCTCTGGCAGCGGGCCGGCGGGCGCACCGGGATCGTCACCGGGCGGGCCAGCCGTGTCGTGCAGCTGCGGGCCGAGGAGCTCGGCATCGACGTCGTGCGGCAGGGGGTGGAGGACAAGCTCGCGGCGACGGCGGCGATCCTCGCCGAGTGCGGCGTGCCCTGGGAGCAGGCGGCGTTCGTCGGCGACGATCTGCCCGATCTCGGCGTGATGACGCGCTGCGG
>RGVT01000456.1 GCA_010027105.1 Planctomycetia bacterium | reverse complement strand
GCGGGCCGACGAGGAGCACGCCCTTGGGGATGTGGCCGCCGAGGGCCTGGTATTTCTCGGGGCTGCGCAGGAACTCCACCACCTCGCGCAGTTCCTCCACCGCCTCGTCGATGCCGGCCACGTCGTCGAACGTGATCCCGAGGTCTTCTTGAGCGTACATCTTGCCGCGGCTGCGGCCGAAGGCCATCGGGCTGCCCGCCCCGCCGAGCCGGCGCATCATCATGAAGAAGAGCACGCCGAACAGGCCCGTCACGAAGAGCATCGGCAGCCAGTTCCGCCACGGGCTCGGCGCCTCCTCGTAGCGGAACGGCACGCCGTGCTCCGCCAGCAGTTTCGACAGCTGCCCCTCGGAGTTCTCGCTCGGCAGCTTGGCGGTGCGGAACCGCCGCCGCCCGCCGGCCGCGGCCGCCGCGGGCGGCTTGACCCCCTCGGGCGCCACCTCCCGGAGCGTCCCCGACACCTGGAAGGCGCCGATCACGACGTCGCCGAGGTCGGCGTACAGGGCCGGCTGCCTGGCCTGACCGTCGGGCACCTCGACCGCCCGCGGGTCGGCCGGGCGCCCCGCGCTTGTGCCGGAGGCACGGATGAGCCGCTCGAGATCGCTGTACGACAGCTCGATCTCGGGGTTGGCGTTGACCAGGCTCAACGCGAACAGCCCGGCGACGGCCACCGCGATCAGGGACCAGACGAGATTCGAACCTCCGAACGCGGGCCGGCGTTCGGAGGAGCGCTTCGGGAGGGCGTGCTTCGCGGGCATGGGAGCCCCAATCCTATGCCGCCCAAAACGCCGGGACAATCGGCGCGTCCGGGGCACCGCCGTGGAAGTTTCCCCGGGAAAAACCTACGATCTAGAATGAGGCACACGAATTCCGCGAGAGCGCCTCCCGCCCGCCGGCCCGCCGCATGGACCATCCCTCACCCGCCGTTGCATCCCCGTCGGGCGGTCCCCTGAACGTCGCCATCCTCGGGTCGACCGGCAGCGTGGGTCGCAGCACGCTCGAGGTCGTCGCCGCGTCGGGCGGCCGTCTCGTGCCCCACCTGCTCGCCGCCCATCGCAACGTCGGACTGCTCGTGGAGCAGGCCCGGGCCGTTCACCCCCGCCACGTGGTGGTGATCGATGCCGAGGCCGCCGCCGGGCTCGACGGATCCGCCCTGCCGCCCGGCACGCGGCTGTGGGTGGGGCCCGAGCCGCTCGACGACCTCGTGCAGGCCGCGGAGGTCGACCGCGTGGTGGCGGCGATCGCGGGGGCCGCGGGCCTGCGGAGCACGTGGGCGGCGGTCGCGGCGGGGAAGACGGTCGCCCTGGCCAACAAGGAGACGCTCGTCATGGCCGGCCCGCTCGTGATGCGGCTGGCGGCGCGCAGCGGCGCCACGATCCTCCCGGTCGACAGCGAGCACTCCGCGATCCACCAGGCGCTCCGCGCGGGGGCCCCGGCCGAGGTGGCGAGGAT